>JANOOM010000798.1:0-13992 GCA_031421335.1 Armatimonadota bacterium | reverse complement strand
ATGCGGTTGACGGTCAGATCGCCGCCGAGTGTGAACGTACCGGAGGCGGCAGCGTCGGGTGATAGTGCCATGATGCGGTTACTCCTTGCTAAAAAGGTAGTATCCCCGCACCCTCAAGGCGGCAAACCGGCTCGGCACTTGACACCGCCGCCGCCACGGGTCATAATCAACCAGTTATCAACCAATCCATCGGCCGATTAAATCCGCAGAAACCATGGCACGGCAGAAAAGCAAAGACAACCACACCAAGCTGCGAGACTTCCTCCGGGGCGGGACGCTCCCGTCTGGGGGGCGCCTTCCGGGGGAGCGCGAGTTGGCTCAGATCCTGGGCGTCGGGCGGGCCGCCCTGCGTCCGGCCCTGGAAGAGCTGGAAGCGCAGGGCTTCCTGCGCCGCCAGCCCCAGTCGGGGACGTTCCTGGTGTCCATCCCCCCGCCGCTCGTTTCGGGGGCATCAATCCTGCTGGCTGCCCCGTTCCGCGGGGCGGGCGGCACGGGTCAGGCCGCCGAGGCGGGCTGGCTGTACCGGGTGACGTCTGCCTTCGAGCGGGCGGCCGGGCAGGCGGGGGCTGCCCTGACTCTGATGGACCAGTCACCCCCGTTCGAAGCCCCCTGTTCCGTCAAAGACATCGCCCACCGAGCGGCGGCGGCGGGCGTGCGGGCGGCCGTCCTGCTGCACCCGCTGGGGACGCGCGAGGAGATCGCCTGCGCCCTTTCCATCCTGCACGACCATGACGTCCACCCGGTCATCGTCTCTTCCCGGACCTACCCGGGACTTGCGAGTCAGGTCTACTTCGACTCGGGATGGGGCGCCTACCTTGCGACCCGGCACCTGCTGACGCGCGGCCACACGCGCATCGGGTTCGTGGGGGCCGCGTCGGGGCACGAGTGGGTCCGGGAGCGCCATGAAGGCTACCGGCAGGCGCTGGCGGCCTCGGAAGTCGGCGGGGACGCGGCCTGGGTCTGGCTGCCCGAGGAAGGGGAGCGGCTTCCGCGCCGCGAGGACGGCGCGGCAGCATTCGCGCACTGGCGCGCGTTGCCCGCCGGAGCGCGCTCGACCGCCCTGGTCGCCGCGAACGACGTGGTCGCGCTGGGCATCCTGGATGCGGCCCGCGCGGCCGGCGTCGCCGTCCCCGAGGCGCTCTCCGTGATCGGCTTTGACAACGACCCGGAGGCGCTGCTGGCGGGGCTGACCACGGTGGAACGGCCCACGGAGGCGCTGGGTGAGGCGGTGGCGCGGACGACGCTGGAGCGGCTGGCGGCCGGGCTGCAGGCGGCGACGATGACGCTGCGCCTGCGGCCGGTCCTGATCGAGCGGTCTACGGTCGGCCGCCCGACGGGGTCGCATCCATGATAGGAGTGGAGCAGCATTTGCGCCGCGTGGCTCCAATCGAGAGGCCGCCCAGAAGGAGCAACGCGCCCAGTCCGCGCCGTCCGTCGCTGCCGTCGCCATTTGTGCCGCTTGTGCATCCGGGGGTGCTATCGTTGTGGGAGATGGCCCCATAATATATGGGTTGGATGACCCCTCCCCTGCCCCACTGCTGCTAGCCCCAGTGGCAAGTGCCGGCAGCAAGCGGCGGCGGACATTCAGCGTGTGCCCGAGCAGCGCCGACACTCCACCCACTTTCCCTTCACGCCCCCTCTTGACTCTCAGGCGTCATCTGGCCCATAATCAACCAGTCATAGACCAGAAGGGCGGCATAGCAGCAAAGCCATGACACTACAGATTGCTTTCGTCGGGACCGGACAGATCGCCGGATGGCACTTGAACGGGCTATCGGAGCTGAACAAGCACGCGGGCGGCGCCCCGCTTTATCGCCTGGCTGCGCTGGCCGACCCGCGCGCCGAAGCACGGGAGCGGCTCGCAGGCGAGGCCGAAAAGCTGTTCGGGGAGCGCCCAACCCTCTACACCGACTACCGGGATATGCTGGCCCATGAGCGCCTGGACGCCGCCA
Organism: Armatimonadota bacterium; assembly: GCA_031421335.1. Lineage (GTDB taxonomy): Bacteria > Armatimonadota > Armatimonadia > Armatimonadales > Capsulimonadaceae > JANXMY01. Next base: position 12,040 of record JANOOM010000798.1, on the reverse strand, counting down.
GCCTCCTAGTCCCCCACAATCTGCATTGGGAGATCGCGCGCGACTGTCTCGATGCCGGGCTGCACCTGCAAGTGCAGAAACCCATCGCCATCACGATCGGGGACGGGCGGCGCATCATCGAGTACAGCCGGTCGAAGGGCAAGGCGCTGGTCGTTTCGGAGCCGTCTGTCCTCGGGCGCGGAACGCGAGCCTTCTTCGCCGCCCTAAAAGACGGGGCACTGGTCGGCAGCCCCACCATGCTGCTCGATTACGCCGTGACGACTCTGGGGGGCGGGTTCTTCATGGGGACTCCCTGGCGGCATTTGAAGGGCCTGGCCGGGGCGGGTTGGTTCCTCGACCACGGCGTCCACCGCACCCACTGGTTCCTGGAAGCCCTTGGCCCAGTTGTGGACGCCTTCGGAATGGCCCGGACCTTCGAGCCGGAGCGGCGCGACGACACGCACGGGCCGTTCACGGTGGACACCGAAGACTGCGCCATGACCGGCCTGAGATTTGCCGGCGGCGTCCTGGGACACTTCCTGGTCGCCTCAGCGGGCCAGGGGGCGGGCTGGGGCGGCGTGCGCGTGTACGGCACGGACGGGGTCGCCGACATCTCCGGCGGGACCGTCCAAAGGAACGACCAGGCGGCAGAGAGACTGGATGCGCTGACGGCGCCTTACCAAGACATGAGCATCCCGAACGATGCTATGGCCCACTCGTTCGGCGAGCTGCACGCCCTGGCGACGGCGGGGACGGCGCCAGTCGGCAGCGGCGAGCGCGCCCTGGAAGCGCTGGCCGTGGTCTACGCCTGCCTCGAGTCGTCGCTGACGGGCCGTGCCGTCGCCATCGCCGACATCCTCTCGGGCGCAGCCCACGAATATGAGGACACGATCGAGGCCGCACGCCCGTTGTGGAGCGCCGTCGCGCCCGCGCGGGTTTCCTGAGACGAGGAGAAACAAGCCATGCAGCAGCGACGCTATGGAAACACGGACCTTCTGGTCAGCCCAATCTGTTTCGGACCGATGCGCTTCACGGAGCGCACGCCCGGCGATGATCCCAAGTCCGGGGCGGGCACGCGCGCCCTGGAACGCGCCCTGGAGCGCGGCGTAGATTTCCTACACTCGTCTTATGAGTATGGGACTCGTTGGGCCATGGAGGGAGTGCTGAAAGACCACTCCAAGCGCTCGGAGATCAAGCACATCATCAAAGTCCCCGTGCCGGACTTCAAGGACGCGGACTTCTCCGGCATTAAGTTCCGGCAGCGCATCGAGGAAGCTCTGCGCGAGCTGCACACCGACCAGATCCACATCGTCCAGTGGCTGCTGCGGGACGACCCGAACACCGACGAGCGCCGCATCGCGCGCATCGCCGCCTGCCTGGAACCGACGCTGGACGTCTTCCACACGCTGCGCGAGGAGGGCAAGGTCGGCTACCTCGCCCCGTTCCCCTACACCCCGGCCTTCGCCCGCGCGATCTTGGACACCGGACGGACGGAGGGCATGGTGGCCTATTACAACCTGTTAGAGATGGAAATGTACCCGTTCCTGGACACCTTGGAGGCCCAGGGATATGGCCTGATCTGCATCCGTCCGTTCCTGGAAGGAATGCTGACGGACGCCCGAATTGATCCCGCAAAGGCGCCTGAAGGCGACCGCGCCCACGACCCCGGCTGGGCCTCCCGTTACGCACTCCTGGACAAAGTGCGCGCCGTTCTGGGCGAAGAACCCAACTCCTGGACGGATTTCGCGCTTCAATTCTGCCTCGCAGACCCGCGCGTCACCAGCCTCGTCGTGGGGCTGAACACCGAAGCGCAGGTGGACTCAGTCTGCGACGCGGTGGAAACTCTCCCCTTCGGCCCGGATCTCCCGCGCCGCGTCTACGGGGCGCTGAAAGACGATCTTCCCACAGCATAACACTTTGCCAATCAGTTGGCACCAAAGGAGCAGACAATGGACTCTTCTTGCTTACAGAACCGGCTGACGGATGCCGAGCGGCGGACGTTCGAGGAGACGGGGATACTCGTCGTCGAGGACGCCCTGACGCCCGAGCAGATACATTCGCTGACGGCGACGACGGACGCCGTCTACCAAAAGCACGTCGCGTCGGGGCATGACGCGAAGACGGCGCTGTTCTACCCGAACTTCATCCCCGACGATCCCCAGTACCTCGCCCTCGTGGATTCGCCGAAGATCCTGCCCAAGGTATGGGGGCTTCTCGGGTGGAACATCTACCTGTATCACGGGCACCTGATCGTGACGCCGCCATCGGGGAAGGCGCACGACGATAAAACCTTCGGCTGGCACCAGGACAGCGGGCGGGTCAACCAGGAGATGGAAGGCCATCCGCGCCCGCGCCTGTCACTCAAAGTCGCCTACTTCCTGTCGGACACATCGGAGCCGGGTCGGGGCAACTTCTGGGTCATCCCCGGCAGCCAGAATCAGGACGAGCTGGAGCGCCCCGCAGGCGGCATGGGCCAGCCGGCCGGCGCGGTGCCCGTCCTGGCGAAGCCCGGCACGGCGGTCTTTTTCGACCGGCGGCTGTGGCACACGGCCAGCCCGAACTGGTCGGATGTGACCCGCAAGATCCTGTTCTACGGCTACGGGTATCGCTGGCTGCGGACCAAGGACGACATGACGGTCAGCGACCTGTGGGAAGGCAGCGACCCGATCCGGCGGCAGATGCTGGGCGCGGGCACGGGCGCGAACGGCTACTATTCGCCGGGCGACGAGGACGTGCCGCTGCGCGTCTGGCTGCGCGAGCACAGCCCCGAAGAAGCGGGATGAGAGTACAGACGGAGGGGACACGAGTATGGCATTGACGAAACGCAAGCTGGGCCGGACCGGCCTGGAAGTGACTGACCTTTCTTATGGCGCGATGGAAGTGCGCGGCTCGCGCATCTGGGGCGGCCGGGCCGTCACCGAGCAACAGGCCGAGATCATCCTGAACGCCGTCCTGGACAGCGGCATCAACTTTATTGATACGTCCAACGACTACGGCCGGTCGGAAGAGTTCATCGGTAGGTACCTGCACACGAGGCGCGGCGAATATTATCTGGCCACCAAGTGCGGCTGTACTGTCGTCCACAAAGACGAGAACACGGACGACACGCCGCATGTTTGGACCCGTGAGAACCTATTCCGGGGCCTGCACGAGTCGCTGGAGCGGATGAAGACCGATTACATAGACGTCATGCAGCTCCACAATCCGTCGGTCGAGCAGGCCGAGGAGGGCGACCTGGTCTCGGTCCTGCTGGAGATGAAGCAGCAGGGCAAGGTGCGCTGGGTCGGCTGCTCGGCCACAAGCCCGCACATCGAGTCCTATATCAAGTTGGGGGTCTTCGATGTGTTCCAGATCCCCTACTCCGCTCTGGAGCGCCAGCACGAAGACGCGATCACATTAGCCGGGGAGGCGGGCGCGGGGACGATCATCCGGGGCGGCGTGGCGCGCGGCGAGCCGGGCGTCGGTCTGGGCGACGGCGGGCGCTGGACGTCCTTCGAGAAGGCGGGGCTGGACGAGCTGCGGGCGGAGGGCGAGTCGCCCACGGCATTCCTGCTGCGTTTCACCCTGTCGCATCCCGAGATGGACACTACCATCGTCGGCACCCTGATTCCTGAGCACTTGCAGGAGAACGTCAGGATCGCCGAGCAAGGTCCCCTGCCCGCCGATGTCTACGCTGAAGCCAAGCGCCGCCTCGACGCGGCAGCTTCCTAGGGAAAGAAACCGCATGAGAGTTCTTGTCACCGGGGCGGCCGGCAATGCCGGGGAGGCCACCTGCCACCTGCTGGTCGAAGCGGGCCACGAAGTCCGCCGGGCGGACGTCGCCCCGCCCTTGGACGACGGCCTGCGCGCCGTCGAGTTCGTCCGCTGCGACACGCGCACGGTCACGGATGTTCAGCGGGCTGTCACGGGGTGCGACGCCGTCATCCATCTGGCGGCCTGGCACTGCGCCCACAACCCGCCGGTCAGCGACGCCACCATCTTCGCGGTCAACGTGGACGGGACCTTCAACGTCCTGGAAGCCTGCCGGGCGAACGGAGTCCAGGCCGTTGTCTTCGCCTCCTCGATGGCGTTCGGCTGGGGCGGGGTCTACTCAGTCTCCAAGGTCATCGGCGAGGACCTGTGCCGGATGTACCACGAGGCGACCGGCGCGTCCGTGGCGATGCTGCGCTATCACGACTTCGTGCCGAAGCCCTACCTGGACTTCGGGGTCAAACTGCTGCGGAACGGCGTGGACCGGCGCGATGTAGCGGCCTCAAACGTCGCCGCCCTGGACGCCGCCGCCTCGAAGCGCTTCGGCCTGTTCCAGACGGTGATCCACACCGACCACCACATGCCCCCCGAAGTCGTCCGCGACTTTTCGAATTATGGGCTGGAGTGGTGTGAGACTCAGGTGCCGGGCGCGGGCGAACTCATCGCCAAATACGGCCTTTCGCTGCCGCGCGATATCGAGCAGCACGATATGTCCGAGGCGGAGCGGCTGATGGGCTGGGCGCCTAAGATCGGGTTCGCCGAGTTCCTGCGCGATCTTCAAAGCCGCGATGCGCGCGGCGAAGACATGACCAAGCTTTGGGCGCCCGGCCAACTGCCGGTCTAGACGCCGACCGGGGGAGACTGGGGGAGAGAGGAGACACATGGAGTACCGAACACTGGGGTGCTCGGGCCTCAAATTCAGCGCCATCAGTCTGGGCTGCTGGGCCATCAGCGGACCGTCCTGGCGCGACAGCGGCGCGGTCGGCTGGTCCGGCAACAACGACGGCGACTCGCTGACGGGCCTGCATCACGCCCACAAGGACGCGTGGCAGGTGGACTTCAACGCGCGGGCATCCGCGCCCGCGCTGACGGCGGACGATGTCGCGTTCGTCAAGCAGAGACTGCAAGAATAGGAAGAAAACAGATGCGCATTCTCCTCACCGGCGCGTCCGGCAACATCGGCAGCGGCCTCATCCCCCGCCTGCGCGCGGCCGGACACGACCTTGTGCTTTACGACGTGGCCCGCCCGCCGGACGGGGAGCCGTTCGCGGGCCTGCCGTTCGTCCAGGGGGACGCCCAGGCGGGCGTCGGCCTGGACCGGGCAGCGTCAGGCTGTGACCTGATCGTCCACACGCCCGCCTGGCACGGCATCCACTGGAACCTCAAAACGGAAGTGGACTTCTGGCGGCTCAACGTGGATGGGACGTTCTGGATGTTTCAGGCGGCCCAGGCAGCGAACATCTCGCGCGTCGTCTTCCTCTCCTCGACGGCCTGGTACGGACACTACGACAAGTATGGGTTCACCAAGCGGGTCGGCGAGGAACTTTGCGAGTACAACCGGCAGCGGCACGGCATCCGGAACGTCTCGGTGCGGCCCAACGACCTGACGCCATGGGGTGACGACTATCTTCGCTACGGCGCGCGCCTCCTGCAAGGCGGTGTGGACCGGGAAGACGTGCTGGACTGCGTCGCAGCAGCAGTCGAGTCACTGGCCCCCAGCCTGCCCGAAGGCAGCGAGCCGGAAGGGATCATCGTCCACGCCATGCGGCCCGACGTCTTCACTGCCGAGCAGATCGCCGGTTGGGAGGCCGACCCGCTGGCCGCCTGCGAGCGAGTCTTCCCCGGCTCACGCGCCCTCGTCGAGAAGTACGGCATTGACATCCGCCACAAACCGGGCCTGAGCGGACCGGACACGGGGGCGGCACAGATCGGTTATGCCCCCACCCGCCACTTCGGCACCTTCCTGGACGAGCTGCGCCGCCTGGACAGTGAGGGCGGCGAGGCCGCCGTCCGTGCCGTTCGCTGCTCTTATTGACATGTTACGCGACCGAAAGGAAAACAAGAATGAACTATGTGAGATTGGGAAGGACGGGCCTACGGGTCAGCCCCCTGTGTTTGGGCACCATGAACTTTGGCCCGCAGACCTCGGAGCCGGACAGCCACGCCATCATGGACCACGCGCTCGAAATCGGTATCAACTTCTTTGATACCGCCAACGGCTACGGCGGCCGGGGCGCGACCGAGCGGATCATCGGCAACTGGTTCGCGCAGGGCGGCGGGCGGCGCGAGAAGACCGTTCTCGCCACCAAGGTTTACGGCGGTATGGGCGACTGGCCAAACAACGATAAGCTGTCCGCGCTGAACATCCGCCGGGCCTGCGACGCCAGCCTCCAGCGGATGCAGACCGACTACATTGACCTTTACCAGATGCACCATGTGGATCGGGACACGCCTTGGGAGGAGATCTACCAGGCGTTCGAGACCCTGGTAGCCCAGGGCAAGGTGCTCTACTTTGGCACCTCGAACTTCGCCGGCTGGCACATCGCGCAGGGGTCGGAGATCGCAAAGCAGCGCGGCTTCTTGGGGCTGGTCTCCGAGCAGAGCTTGTACAACCTGAACGCCCGCATGGTGGAACTGGAAGTGATCCCGGCCTGCGAGAAGTACGGCCTGGGCCTGATCCCCTGGTCGCCGCTCGCGGGCGGCCTCTTGGGCGGCGTCTTGCAGAAGGCGACGGAGGGCCGCCGGTCCTCGGAAGGGACGCAGAAAAACATCGAGGCGAACCGCCCCAAGCTGGAAGCCTGGGAAGGCCTGTGTCGCGACCTGGGCGAGAAGCCCGCCGACATGGCCCTGGCCTGGCTCCTGAAGAACCCGGTCGTCACCGCGCCGATCATCGGCCCGCGCACGATGGAGCAGCTCGACGGGTCCCTGCGCGCCCTGGAGATCTCGATCAGCGACGAGACCTCAAAGAAGCTGGACGAGATCTTCCCCGGCCACCGGACGGCCCCGGAAGACTATGCCTGGTAACCCCAGGGAGGCACGCAAAGGAAAGCGCCGGGCATTCGCCCGGCGCTTTCTTGCATTCACTCCGATGGTGGGCCGGTGACTCTAAAGTTTGACCAGACTGGTCAGCAGATTGGCGCCGTTGAAGGACCCCCAGCCGGTGGCGTCGTCGTAGCCCTTCACGGCCGGGTAGAACAAGTTCGTGCTGCCGTCGGCGATGTCATAGAAGTCTGCCGCGTAGGCCGAGGACTTGGCAATGCTGTAGATCGCGAGGTTGGCCTGGCCGAGCGGCGCCTTGTTTGCGACGTGCCGCTGCTGATTGACCAGGGCGGTGAATCCGGCCCAGACCGGCGCGGCACAGGAGGTGCCGCCGTAGATGGTCCAGGCGCCGTTGAAGTAGATGGCGTACCCCGTGTACGGGTCGGCGTCCAGGGAGACGTCCGGCACGTTCCGCATCGTCGTCGAGCCTTTCGTGGCTGCGGAAACGACGCCGGCCTGGTAGGCCGGGATGGGCCAGTAGGCACTGATGCCGCCGCCGCCGGCGCTGCCCGAACCCCGGTTCCAGGTCGTCTCAGAGACGTAGGCGCCGCCCGCGCCCGCCGTCGTCAGCGACGTGCCGCCCACGCCGCACATGTACGGCTGCGAAGCGGGGTCGTCCACGGCGGGCTTGGTGCGCCGGTAGTCATAGGCGCCGCTGTCGCCCGCGGCGGCGAAAATCGTCTGCCCCTGCGCCGCCATCTGCTTGAAGGCGGCCTGCTCGCTGGTGCGGGTGGCCGCCGTCTCGTACTGCTCCGCCTCGCCCCAGGACGTGCTGATCTGCTCGGCCTTGTTGTCAGAAGCGATTTTGTTGTAAGTGTCAATGACGCCCTGGGTGGTGTTGGGGCCCTCGTAGACGATGACGCCCGAGGCGCCGGGGGCGAGCGCGATCTGGAGCTCGATGTCGAGCGTCACTTCAGCCGCGCCGCTGCCGGCCGCGCCGGAGTAGCCGTCCACCAAGACGTTCGTCAGCGGCACGGCGGGGAGGCCGAAGCTATTCTCATATACCGTGACATCGCTGGCAGTGTAGCCGTCCAGCTCGAACAGGGCCAAGGTCTGCCCACTGCCGGTGGGGCCGACGGGGACGTTGTAGGCGGTCTTGATGTCGCTCGGCGCCAGCCCGCCGCCAGCGCCCGTCCCGATCTGATAGGGAAGCAGGAACGCGGCATCGGGGGCAGGGTGGGCGTTTGAATGCCAGACTTCAGCGTCCTCCAGGCCCGCCACGGCGAGCAGCTTGCCGGCCAGGGCGGAGGGGACGGACGGCTCGCGGTCGGGGGCGTGGAACACGCGGCCGTCGGCGGCCTGGTACTGGAGCAGCGAGACGCCGAAAGCGGCCTCGACGGCTGCGGACGGGCCGGACACGTCAAGCACAAGGCGATTCGGGTGGGTGGCCGTGACACTCAGGCCCTGGGAGCGGGCATAGGCGGCGACAGCCGCGTAGTCGGCCGGCGTGGGGCTGTAGGCGTCGGCGAACTGTGCCGGTGTCAGGTACTGGCCGAACTCAGGGTCGGCGGGGTCGGAGACGCGGGCGAGGAAGTCGTCCAGCCTGGCCTCGTCGCGCAACGGGAGCGTCAGGGCCAGCGAGACCGGCGCGCTCGCACGGAGGCGGCCTAGGATATGGGAGCCGACGAGGGCGGCGGCGGGGGCTAGATGGCCGGCCAGCGCGACCCGCGCGGGCGGGGCGGCGAGGGCCGCCCCGGCGGACAGGCCCAGAAGGGCGAGGGCCGCCCCGGCGATTCGGGGGGCGCGGCAGAAGCGGACTTGCATGTTTAGGAACCTTCCTGCGATCTCTATTCGTTCTCTGTTGCCGTTCATTCCCCGGCCACGCTGCCGCAAACAGTCAATTTTACTATATTTTCGTCTCCCCGTCACAGAAAGTCACTCGCCCATATTTCCCATGCGTTTGAGCCGCGCCCGCGCCGTCCGGTGCCCCAGCGCGGCGGCCCTGCCGAACCAGAACCGCGCCCATCGCGGCGAGGCAGCGACGCCGTCTCCCGCCGCGTAGCACAGCCCCAGATTGTACATCGCCTTCCGGTCGCCGCCCGCCGCCGCCTTCCTGTACCAGAAGACGGCTTTGACGTCGTCCACAGTGACGCCACGGCCCGTGTGGTAGCAGACGCCGAGGTCGCGCTGCGCGTCCGGGTCGCCAAGTTTGACCGCCTTCTCCAGCCAGTGCAGCACCATCCCGTCGTTCTGCGGCACGCCATCGCCCACACGGTAGCTGAAGGCAAGGTTGTGGGCTGCCACCCCGTGGCCATTTTCAGCGGCCTTCTCCCACCAGGCCAGGGCCGCCGTCATGTCTCGGGGGACGCCTTGACCGTGTTCGCAGCAGACGCCGAGGTAGAACTGCGCCCGCGCGTGTCCCGCCTCCGCTGCCACTTGCCAGTGCGCGGTGACGGCGGGCCAGTCGGTCGGGCGCGGGCGGCTTCTCCCGAAGGCGAGCCGGTAGCCAAGGTTAAAATGAGCGCGGGCGTCTCCCCCATCCGACATCCTCTTGAGTGCCGCCGTCGTTTCCATGCTTCTCCCTCACTGACCCCAATCACCAAGCACCATGATACCCGGTGCGGCGGGCTTGGGGGCATGTGGTATACTGAGAACAGAGGGAACGAAGTGCTGGAAGAAGTCGTCAAAGAGATAAAAGAAGTGGGGGCGCGGCTCAGCGCCCTGAGCGGGCCATTGGACATGGACGGGCGGACGCAGGAGATCGGCGCGCTGGAAGCGGCGGCGGCGGACTCCGGATTCTGGGACGATCCAGCGGGCGCGCAGGTGCAGATGCAGCGGCTGAACGCGCTCAAAGAGAGTCTGGACCCGTGGCAGGCTGTCCGCAAGCGCGTGGACGACGCCGGGACATTGGCCGAGCTTGCCGAGATGGAGGACGATCCTGACGTCTACGCGCCGGAGCTGCGGGCCGAGCTTTCGGGCATCAAGGCTGCCCTGGACAAGCTGGAAGTCGAGACGCTGCTGTCGGGGCCGCACGACGGCGCCCCAGCCATCCTCGAAATCAATGCAGGGGCGGGCGGGGCGGACGCCAACGACTGGACCTCGCTCTTGCAGCGGATGTACCTGCGCTGGGCGGACCGGCACGGGTTCAAGGCTGAGCTGATGGACGAGGTGGAGGGGGACGTCGCGGGCCTGAAAAGCACGTCGCTCCGCATCGAGGGCAAGAACGCCTACGGTCTGCTGCAAGGGGAGCGTGGGGTCCACCGGCTGGTCCGCAACTCGCCGTTCAACAAGACGCGGGAGACGTCGTTCGCAGGCGTGGACGTGGTTCCCGAAGTGGCCGAAGTGGAGGAAACCGAGATCCCCCTGAAGGACCTCAAGCGCGAGCACACCCTGAGCCGGGGGGCGGGTGGCCAGAACGTCCAGAAGAACGAAACGGCGGTCCGGCTGACGCACCTGCCGACCGGCATCGTCGTGACGTGTCAGGACCAGCGCTCGCAGCTCCAGAACTACGAACGCGCGTTAAGGACGCTCAAGGCGCGGCTGCTGGAGATCGCGCGGCAGGAGCAGCGGGCGGGCATTGACGGCCTGCGTGGGGACCGGCACGACATCGCCTTTGGGCACCAGATCCGCAACTACTTTTTCAACCCCGAGACACGCGTCACCGACGACCGGACCGGCCATAAGACCGGCGACATCCAGCGCGTGATGAACGGGGAGTTCGACGACTTCATTGACGAATACCTGCGCTGGAAGCAGGAACAGAAAACGCAGGACGCATAAAGCTATGAAAACGCCGCTGATCGCCACCTTCGGAGTGGCCCTGATCGCTCTCACCGCCGCCGCACCCGCCGCGCCATCCATCCTGAAGGACCGTGGCGGCAAGGCGGCCGTGCAGCTTGAGACGGCCCTGTCCGAGTCCGGCGGCACGGCCAACGAGACGAACCTAGGCGATCTGATCGCCGACGCGATCCGGCAGACGGGTCACGCGCAGGTCGGATTGGTTCCCGCCGATGAGATCAATGGGGAGGCGGCCGTGGCAGCCGGCAAGACCGACCCCAGCGCCATCATCGCCACTCTGCGCTACGCCGACGACCCGAGCGAGACGGTCGTCGTCCTGAACCTGACGGGGGCGCAGCTCTTGAAGGTCGTCGAGCGATCCGTTTCGCGCGCCCCGCAGCCGTTTGAAGGCTTCTTGCAGGTCTCGGGCCTCAAGGTGCGCTACAGCCCCTCCCAGCCCGAAGGCAAGCGCGTGTCCCTGACCGACGCGGACGGCAGCGAGGTAGACACGGCCAAGACTTACCGGGTCGCCACGACGCGCCCCATCGCGGGGGGCGCCCTGGGGTACTTCCAGATCTGGAGTCAGAAGGACATCGCCGAGGACACCGGCGTCCCCATTGCCAAAAGCCTGGGCGAGTATCTGGATGCCCACAAGACGATCAACAGCACCGTCGAGGGCCGCATCTTGACGCGCTGACCACACGAACATGTTCACACTCAGAGAAGCAGCGCCGACGGATCTAAACTTCATTGTGGCCGTTGACCTTGAAGACTAAGGCGTCACCTTCTCGCACGTGGCTGAGGCGAACTCGGAAGAACTGGCCGAACACCGAGACAAGATCGCCGCCTTCATTTCAAACGACGATAAAGCGACCTGGGTCTATGAAGATCCTGAGACGGACTGTATAATCGGCATCATCTTGTGGCGCTACCGGAACCGACGACGAGAGACTTTCGAGGGCTGGAGCATATTCCCCGAGATTGACGAGCGCTTTTTCTCCGCCGACGGAGCCTTCTGCGAGATCTTCCAGCTCTGGGTCGCCCCCGAGTTCTGTCGTCGAGGTCTCGCTTTAAGCCTCAAACGATTGGCGGAAACCGAGTCACTGTGCCATGGAGTCAAGTTGCTCTACACGCACACGGAAGAGTGCAGCGCACACGTCGTCGAGAAGCTGTTAGATTAGTCTCTTTTACCAATCCCCGCCGCCCCGCGCGGCCCGCGAGGCCCTTCTTGACCATCACCTCAAACCCACGCCGAACCGCCCTTCTGCCGCTCATCTCCCTCTCGGCCCTGCTGCTGACGGCGGGCTGCCGGACAAACTCGCAGGCCATCACGTCCCCCACCCCGCCGCCGACGCTCGCCGCGCCGACGCCCGCACCGCAGACGGCCACCCGCTCGGCGTTCGACGGCGCTCGCGCCTACGCCATGCTCAAGGCGCAGTGCGACCTGGGCGTGCGTCCGCCCGGCTCCGCCGCGCACGAGAAGTGCAAGGCGTACATCTTACAGCAGCTCGCGCCGGACGTGGACAAGACGGACACGCAGGCGTTCCCCTTCCAC
>JANOOM010000797.1:0-1501 GCA_031421335.1 Armatimonadota bacterium | reverse complement strand
TAGGATTAGGTCAAGATAGGATTAGGTCAAGATAGGATTAGGTCAAGATAGGATTAGGTCAAGAGTTGATCCGTGTCTTAACCTGCGGAGGCAGGTTTTGTGATTTTATTGGCGCGGTTTCAACCGCCCGCTCAGAGTCTGCCCGCCCCTCCTGTCCCGCTTGACAACCGGCCCCCCGCGCGTCATACTGCTCAATACTGCTCGTGGCCTCAATTCCCGGCAAGGACGACAGGCGTAAAGGGCGTACTTGCCGGGTAAACTGTTGTGAACATGCTCTCACTGATGTATCCCCCGACACCGCCGCTGAGGATGATGAATGGATGACGCGGCACCACGCCCCGCACGGCCCCGCGCAACTGTCTCCGCCGAAGAAAGGGCGCTCATCGAGCGCTGCAAGCGCGGGGACCTGGCGGCCTTCAACGATCTCGTCCGCAAGTACGAGAAGCAGGTCTACAACTTCGCGTACAGGCTGACCGGCAATTACGACGACGCCAATGATGTCGCCCAGGATGCCTTTCTGCGCGTTTTCAACGCCATCGGCACGTTCCGGGGAGACGCCTCGTTCTCCACCTGGCTGTTCCGCATCACCACGAACGTCTTCCTGGACGAGCGCAAGCGTGCTAAGGCGCACCCGCACACGTCGCTCGACGAGTACCTCGAACTCGACGAGTCGAGCGTCGCCCGCCAGATCGAAGACCCCTCCCCGACCCCCGAGGCTGTGCTGGAGGAGGGCGAGCGCGCCCAGCTCCTCCAGGAAGCGATCGGCGGCCTGTCTCCCGACCAGCGCGCCGTGGTCACCCTTTACCACGGTCAGCAGAAGTCCTACGAAGAGATCGCCGAGATTATGGACCTGCCCATCGGCACCGTCAAGAGCCGCTTGAACCGCGCCCGGCTGGCCCTCAAAGAAAAGCTCTCCGGCATCCGGGAACTTTTCAACCCCTAGTGCCGTCAGAAACCCGGGCAGGCTCCGGCCATGCCCGAAGTTATCCTCTTCAAGCAGTATCTTCTTACGACGCAAGGACGGACCACCATGAAACAGGAAAGGGCGCAGGAACTCTACTCCGACTACGCCGAGGGCACGCTGGCCCCCGCGCTGCGTCAGGCGCTGGAACAGCACTTCGCGGCGGACCCCGCCGCGCAGGCCGATTACACGCACTTCGCGCGCGTCTACGTCCTGCTGGACCGGCCGCTGAAGGCGGAAGTGGAGGTCCCGGCGGGCTTCCGCGCGAAGATCTTGGAACAGGTCGCCGCCGAGCAGGCGAAGCGCGAGACCACCTTCACCACGCGGGCGACCGGCACTGTGACGGGGTGGTTCTCGACCGTCCCGCACCGGCGCTTGACCGGTGGCGCGCTGGCGGGCCTTGCGGCGGCGGTTTTGATCGGTGCGCTGTTCGTGCATCCTGGAGGCAGCGGCTCTGAGAGTACCTTCCTGCCGACACAGCAGTCGGCGCTGCCGAAGGACCCGGCCGTCATCCAGAAAGTGGACACGCAGGTTGGGTTG
>JANOOM010000796.1:0-4365 GCA_031421335.1 Armatimonadota bacterium | reverse complement strand
GAGCCTCGCTCATGTCCACGCCGCCGCCCAGTTATGGTGCCCCACCGCCTGGATATGGCGCTCCCCCACCTGGATACGGGCCGCCGGTGCCGCCCAAGAACAACACGACGAAGATCGTTTTGATTGTCCTCGCCGTCCTCTTAGCCCTCGCCATCCCCTTCATCGCCATCGTGGCCGCCATCCTGTTCCCGGTCTTCGCCAAGGTGCGCGGGAACGCCCGACTGGCCTCCTGCCAGAGCAACATGAAGCAGATCGGCCTGGGCCTGCTCCAGTACGAGCTTGACAACAATAATAAGCTGCCGGCCTCTGCCGCCGCCTACAAAGATACGATCTTCCCCTACGTCAAGTCCGAGTCTGTCTTTCGCTGCCCCGCTGACCAGAGTGGGGGCGTGGATTATTCGATGAACACCAACCTCCAGGGCGTTAGTGTTGATAAGATATCCGATCCGACGAACACTGTGGCGATTTACGAGGGTACGGGTCAGACCCTAAACTTCCGCCATGAACATATCGGCGGTGAGGTCGCTGTCGTGTGCTTCGCGGACGGTCACGTTCGAGAAGTCTCGCAGAAACAAGTGGGCAGCCTGCGCTGGAAGCCCTAGAGGGCAAACAGAAACGGCCCGGCGGGTATCCCACCGGGCCGTTTTGCCGTCTGCCGGAACCCGGCACTAGGGACTAGGTGTTGTCGCCCATCGTCGCGTCCTGTAAGGTCGTCGTCACCCCTTTGGCTGCGGCGCTGTCCTCGTGGAACAGGTAGTTGGACGACTCGGGATCGAGCGCGCCGGCCGGCGTCTGCGCGACGAGCTGGGCGAAGTGGTCCAGATCATGCTGGAGCTTCTGCTCGAAGTGGTTGCCCGCGCCCAGCTTCTCGCCCACATCGCCCAGGACGCCCGCCGGGGGGTCATAGCTGAGGGTGACGTTCACCTTGGTCTGGCTGTCGCCGACCGGCTCGAACGTCACGGTGCCGTGGTTGATCATGCCGCTGGTCGAGCGCCATCCGATCTGCTTACCCTCGATCCAGTTCTCGTTCACGGCGTCCCACTCGTGCGTGCCGACCACGTCGGCGACCCAGTGGCTCGTTTGACTGTCCTTGTAGGTCACTTCCTTGATGTAGGACATGAACTTCGGGAAGTCATTGAAGTGGGAGAAAAGGTGGTAAACCTGGGTCGGGGAGGCGTTGATCGTCACGGCCGCCGTGTGCGTATATTCTGCCATCGTTTCGTGTCTCCTTTCGGGCGAAAATCTATGGTCTGTTGGCCCTAAGTTACCCGTTTGCTGCTATGTTGACACACTGCCGCGCTGCGTCACCGCCCAGATCGCGCCCAGCGAGTGGCACCAGTGTGTTTCTTTGACGTCGCCTCCGGGCCGCTTCTCGATCTGGCCAGACGTCATATTGACCACACCATGGAAATCCTTGATGACGGCCTCGCTGTTCTGTGCCATTACTCGCCCGCATTCTTCAGCTCGTCCGCCGTTGCGCTGCCCGTCTTTCTGAAAAAAGGCCCTGCGGCAATGCCGCAGGGTCTCCCCGGTGCCAAACGGCACTACATGTTCTTGCCGTTCATGCTGCTGGGCATAATGGCCGGCTTCAGCTTGGGCATCATGGTGGAGTGGACGCCCAGGTTGGAGCCGACCTGGAAGATCATTTTGGTGTGGTCCTCGATCTCGGGCAAGTTCTTAGAAGCGAATGCGGTCACGTCTTTGTCCTGTCCGGTGGCGATCTCGTTCTCGAACAGCTTGATGGTGGCCGCGTGGGCCGACTCCTGTGAAGCGATATAAGTCTTGTCGAAGGATGACCCGGACAGGCCGCGCATCTTGGCGAGCGTCGCCTTGTGCTTCGGGTCAGTCATGGTCGGCAGCGTCATCTTCTTGTCATCGGCGACGGTCTTGAGTTCGGCGTTGGCCGCCGTGTGCTCCTTGACCATGCGCCTGGCGACCATCATCACTTGTTTGTTGTGCGTCTTGTTCAGGGCCATCTGGCTGGAGCTGACCTCGAAGATGCCGCCCTGCGCGGCCTTCATGGCGAACATCTTGTCCATGCCTGTCGGGCGGGGGTCGTTCTTCGTGGTCGTCTGCGCGCCGGCGGCACCCGCCAGCGTCAGCGCCAGTCCCGCAGCGGCGAGAGCCGCCATCTTCTTGCTATGATTGTTATGAATCATGGTTTTACAACCTGACCTTTCTCGTAATGTTGTCTGTCTTCCATCAAAAAGTTTACCTCTTCCGCCCCACGACTAAACACGAGAGCGCCTACGCGCCCTATGGTTTCCCCCGCGCCGCGCCGACAATGCGTAATAGAAATGTGGAGGGAAAGCCGATGCGCCTTGTGACGCGGTCCGACTTTGACGGCCTGATCTGTGCCGTCCTACTCAAGCAGGTCGAGGCCATTGACTCGATCCAGTTCGTTCACCCCAAAGATCTGCAAGACGGCAAGTTCACGGTGACCGAGGACGACGTCCTCACCAATGTTCCCTATGTCCCCGGCTGCGGCCTGTGGTTCGACCACCACACCACCGAGGTCGAGCGCGTGGTCGGCAAGATCAGCTTCCGGGGCGGGGACTGCCGGGTCGCCCCGAGTGCCGCCCGCGTCGTCTACGACTACTACGGCGGGGCGGCCCGCTTCCCCGGCATCGAGGAGATGATGCGCGAGGTGGACAAGGCCGACTCGGCCCAGTTCAGCGCCGACGACATCCTGCACCCCCAGGGCTGGCCCCTGCTGTCGTTTATCATGGACGCCCGGACGGGCTTGGGCCGCTACCGCGACTACCGCATCAGCAACTACCAGCTCATGCACGACCTGATCGACGCCTGCCAAACCATGACCATCGGCGAGATCCTGGCCCTGCCCGACGTCCGGGAGCGCGTCGTCCGCTACACCGAGCAGGACGTCCTGTTCCGCCGCCTGCTGGCCGACCACTCCTGGGTGGAAGGCAACGTCGTCATTTCCGACCTGCGCGACATCGAGATGATCCCCTGCGGTAACCGCTTTCTGGTCTATGCCACCTACCCGGAGGCCAACACGTCCATCTGGATCGTCAACGGCTTCCAGAACCAGAACTGCGTTTTCGCCTGCGGCCACTCTATCCTGAACAAGACCTCCCACACCCATGTTGGCGCCCTCATGCGCCGCCACGGCGGCGGCGGCCACGAGGCCGCCGGGACCTGCCAGGTCCCCCACGACGAGGCCGAGGCCACCTTGAAAGCTCTAGTCAGCGCTATGAACTTGGACGAAGCACGGAACACGCGCGGGGTGGTGGAACTGGCGGGGGCAGCTTAGGAGGTCACCCCAGCACCGCTAGTGCGACTTCAGGACCGTCTGGATCAGGGACATGAGGGCGGTCAATTGGGCTGCCGCCGCTTGTGGGTCTTTTTGGATGAGCTGCGCCATCTTCTGCTCAGCGTTTGCCTGCTCCTGCTTCCCCCGCTTCAAGTAGAGGGTGGCGAGCTGCCCGTGAACTCCGGCATCCAGCGGCGTCGCTTTTTCGCGCCGCCGCAGGATCTTCAAGCGGTCACTCGTGTCCGCGACCAACCGCACTCGGGCTGGCCGCCCTCGGCCTCCTTTCTCCGCCGCGCATCTCGGCGCAGGTCGCCGTTCTGACCCAGAACAA
Source organism: Armatimonadota bacterium (assembly GCA_031421335.1). Taxonomy (GTDB): domain Bacteria; phylum Armatimonadota; class Armatimonadia; order Armatimonadales; family Capsulimonadaceae; genus JANXMY01. The sequence goes on along the minus strand of JANOOM010000796.1, from coordinate 760 downwards.
CGGCAACGCCTGGACTGGCGCAAACACCGCCGAGGCCGCCCTCACCCCCGCCGGCGGCATCTGGCAGGCCAGCAAGGGACTGGCGGCGGACGCGGCAGGATTTCTCTACTGCTCGGTCGGCAACGGCACGTTCGACGCGAATGTGGGCGGGCTGGACTACGGCATGTTCGGGTCGGGCTTCCTGCTGGACTCGGCCAATCTAGGGCACTCCACGACGACGACCGACAGCAGCGGCACGGTCACCATCGCCTTTTCCACGGTGAAGGACAACGCCAAAGTCAGCGGCATCGAGCCGCTGCACTGACCTCTCGAACCGCGCCCCCGACAGAACGAGTCTGCCGGGGCGTTTTGTGCTAGAATGAGTGCAATACTCAGAAAGGCACACCCACCCATGAGCGCGATCCAAGAACGAGTCCTCGACGCCAACGAAACTTATGTCGAACTGTTCGGCGACAAAGGCGCCCTGCCCCTGCCGCCGGGCCGGCACTTCGCCATTCTCACCTGCATGGACGCCCGGCTTGACCCAGCCAAGTACGCCGGACTGGCCGAAGGCGATGCCCACGTCATCCGCAACGCGGGCGGGCGGGCCAGCGACGACGCCATCCGCTCCCTCGTGATCTCTTACAAGCTGCTCGGCACGCGTGAGTGGTTCATCATCCACCACACCGACTGCGGCATGGAACTGTTCACCGACGAGATCATTCGCGACCTGCTTTCTCGTAGCCTGGAAACCGCCACTGTAGATGCGTCGGGCTGGCGC
>JANOOM010000795.1:0-8494 GCA_031421335.1 Armatimonadota bacterium | reverse complement strand
TGAATTCACTCGCTGAAAGGCGCTGCGCGCCGGGCGTCCGGGGAACGCGGAAATGACCGGGTGGGGTGAGGCGCGATGGGAGCTGGTAGGTCGGCGCCCTCTCCTGTCCCATCGGCGCGCAGCGCCTTCCAGCGAGTGATTTTAATCACTCGGCTCTATCCCGCCTGCTGCCCCCCATGCCTGCCCTGACTCTTCTCAGATTTCCAGCTTGTCGAACCGGCCCGCGCCGGGGTCCAGCGCGTTCTGAAGCACTTGATATGCCTCCTCGACTTTTTGCAGGATCATCTGCGCTTCTGCCTGCTCCTGCGTGCCGTCGGCGAACCGGGACGGGGCGCACCGCTCGCGCAGCCGGTTCGCCGCCGTCTGCACGGTCAGGAAGTCCGAGCCGGGCGGGACGCCCAGGATCTTGTAGGCCGTTTGCATCGGGTCCGTCTGGGAAGCCGAAGTCGAGACCGCAGTCGGGGACGGCGCGTAGCGTCCCGGCGACAGCTCTTTCCGGTCGGCGGACGCCTGGCGCGCGGCGGCGATTTTTGCCTGGGCGCGCTCCATCGGGTCGTCGCTGGCCGACAGGCCCGCCTGGATGTCGTCGCGGTTCAGAGCCTTGGTCAGCTCGTCCTGGGCGTCTGCTGTGATGTCGTTCAGGCGGCCTTTGGCTTCGTTGAGGTACGTTTTAGCGAGGCGGAACGACCGCCCCAGAATGTCAGGCATGGATGCTCCGAGTCTTTGAAGGGCGAGTCGCTACGAGGGAGAAGAGCCGTTGCCGCCGACACGCGCTTCCAGTTCTTGGAGCTGCCGGTCAATGTCCGAGCCGGCGGCGGGCGTCTTGGGCGCGATGCTGGCGCTGGTGGCGACGGGCTTGGGGGCAAGGCCGAGCCGCTGCTCCATCTGGGCCAGCTCGTCGTCGGCGTTGCTGCTCGCCTGCGCGTCGTCCAGGCCGGCGAGCTTCCCGCTCAAGCTCTCGCGGGCCAGTTCCGTCCGCGCCTGTCCTTCGCTGCGGGCGTTTGAGATCTTGGCCGCTGCCCGCTCGAACGCCTGGTCGGTGCCGTCCGCCGACATGCCTTCCAAGGCCTTGTTCATCGAGTTCTCGATTTGCGCCTGCTTCCACTGCGCCTTCATCGAGAGCGCCTGGGCGGTCTTGGCGCGGATGCGCTCTTCCTCGCGCCGCATGGCGGTCTTGACGGCCTCGGTCGTCTCCAGGGCCTGCTGGAGCGAGACCTTAGTGGATTCCAAAGTGCCGTCGTACTGCCCTTTCTCGATCAGGAGCTGGCGGGCCAAGTCGCGGTCGCCGTTCTTGAGGGCAAGCTCGGCCTTCGCCTGCAAATTGTTGACCATCTTCTGGGTCTGGTCCACCAGGGCTTGCAGGTTGTTCTTCTGGGTGATAGCCTGCACCGCCCGCTCGCGGTTCTTGGCCTGCGCCTCGCGCATCTCCTGCTGGGCCTGCTGCAAGAGGATCTCGGGGTCCTCGAGCTGGTCCAGCTTGAAGCCGAGCAGGCCCTTCAAATACCGCATGATTCGACTGAACATGAACAATCTCCCTTCGGGAACGTGCGAGGCACGGCGTTTCTAGAATGTCGCAAAAAGTGTCTTCAAGTCTTTATGACACGCGAGCCGGCGAAAAGTCGCAAGTGCTTGGCTGCCACTGAGGAGCGAGACACGAGTGCCCTATGCGAGCACCCGTCGCTGTGCAGCCTTATCTTGATGTGATTTCCTCCAGCGGCGCAGAGCTGTGTTAAGGCCCGCGCCGAGGGGCAGTGCCCCTGAGAGTGACAGGCACCAAGAGAGGGCACCCCGCAGAGGGTCATCCGCGATGACAAGCTCATAGCCGGCCAACATCTGCATGACCCCGACGGCGATAGCGACAAGTGGGCGGGCCGCAAGGCGCTTTTGTAGAACCAGGCCGATTTGGCCGCCCACCACGCCACCGATAAATCCCCATATCCACATGGCTGACCTCCCTATGGTTCATACCCAAGTGATTTCGCCTTCTGGCGCTCGCTGTGCAGGTGCAATATGAGTCATTATAACAGACCGCATACGCTTTTTCAATCACGGCGCCTAAGAGCAGGTATAATCGCTCCATGATACCTGACGAAGTACCGGACGGAGACACTATCTGCGCGCTGGCAACGCCCCCCGGAACCGGCGGCCTGGGCGTCATCCGCGTCAGCGGCCCCGCCGCCTTCGCTATCGTGGACCGGGCGACCTGGCGGCCCAACCACACCCCCTGCGCCGGGTGGGCCGGATACACGCTGCACCGCGCCGATATCGTTCACCCGACCGGGGAGATCATTGACGACGTCCTGCTGGCCGTCTTCCACGCCCCACGCTCCTATACCGGCGAGGATCTGGTCGAGATCTCTGCTCACGGCGGGCCGGTTCCCCTTCGGCAGATTTTGGGCCGGCTGATGCAGTGTGGGGCGCGGTCGGCCCGGCCCGGCGAGTTCACCCAGCGCGCCTTCCTGAACGGCAAAATGGACCTCGCACAAGCGGAAGCCGTCGGCGACATCATCGCCGCCCGCACCGAGCAGGCCCACCGGCTGGCCCGGCGGCAGAGCGAAGGTCGCCTCAGCGTCGCCGTGGCCGAGGTCCGCGAGATCGTTCTGGGCGTACTGGCCCGCATTGAAGCCTCCATTGACTTCCCCGAAGACGTGGGCGAGCTGGACACGGACGCTTGCCTGTCCGAGCTGGCCCAGGCCGAGAAGCGCGTCGGCGCCCTGCTGGCGACGGCGGATCAGGGAATCCTGTACCGAGAGGGCCTGAAAGTGGTGCTGGCGGGCCGGCCCAATGTCGGCAAGTCGTCCCTGCTGAACGCCCTGCTGCGCGCCGACCGCGCCATCGTCACGGCCGTACCGGGCACGACGCGGGACATCATCGAGGAGACCCTGAACCTGCGCGGCATCCCCCTGCGCGCCGTGGACACGGCGGGCCTGCGCGAGACCGAAGACGAGGTGGAGCGCATCGGGGTCGCCCGGACGCGCGCCTCGCTCGCCGACGCTGATATCGCCCTGCTCATCCTGGACGCCGTCACAGGCGAGACCCCGGAAGATGCCGCCCTGCGCGCCGCCCTGGCTGATCGCCCGCACATCGTCGTTTGGAACAAGTGGGACCTGAAGCCGGGCGAGGACCCGCCCGCCGAGGGTGTCGTCGTTTCCGCCGTGACCGGCTGGAACCTGGCTGCCCTAGAAGACGCTCTGGCCGAGATGGCACTGGGGGGCCGAAATGCCGACACCGAAGACACCTTCGTCACCCACGCCCGCCACAAGCGTGCGCTGGAAGTGGCGCAGTCGCGCCTGGCGGACGCCCGGACGACATTGACGGCCGAACTTCCCGCCGACTTTGTCTCCATTGACGTCCGAGGCGTGCTGGACGCCCTGGGCGAGATCACCGGCGAGACGGCGGGGGAGGACGTGATCAGTGAGATATTCTCGCGCTTCTGCATCGGCAAGTGAAGTCCTGCTGCTCAGCTTCTGCCTGCTGGCCCTGCTCATGCCTCGCGCCTTGGCCGTCCCCATGGACAAGACGCCACTTTATACCTATGACCTGACGCCGACTCTCGCTTATGACCTGCACACCGAGCGCGGCAGCCGGAACGCCTGGGCCGAGGCGCATCTAGTCGCCGCCCTGCAAGGCTTGGTCAACCGCCGGCATCCCCGGCTCTATATCACCTACGTCAATGGCGATACGGGCAAGCCCGGTGGCATTGACCGCTTCTGGCTGGGCCACATGCGCGTGCCTGGCGGCTGGCTCGCCCGGACGTCTTTGCACCCTCTGCCGACACTAGAAGACCTCGTCCAGACCTTCCGCCCGCACGTCAAAGGCGTCGTGCTGTACGACCTGCGTGTCCCCGCGACCAGCAACGTCGCTTCGACGGCGGCGGGCTGCGAGGACCTCCTGCCCATCGCGTATGACCCTGCCCCCGGCTCCGTCTATGACCGCCTTGTCGCCCACGGCCCGCGCCTGCCGGTCAAGCTGCGCCTGCTCCACACGGACGGTTCGCCGCTGTTTACCGGGGCCGAGACCGGCAGCGCCAAGTGTGACGCTTACCTCTGGGCCAAGCGCCGCTACCTAGACACGGGCCGGTGCGACCCGACGCGGCTGGCCTACTACCTCGACTCGTGGTGGCTCACCGCCCCGACCCGCTCCGGCCCGGACACGCATGGCTTGTCCGACCATGACTACTTCGTCGCCCGCCGCGCCTTTTTCTTCGATCTGTCCCCTTGGGATGACGAGGAGCCGCAGGACGACCCCCATCAGCCCCTCGGCGCGGACGCCCGGATGCTGACGGCGATCCTGCGCTCGGCCTACGACCAGACGCACGGCAGGAAGATGGTCCATGTCGGCGGCTTTGTCCCCTGGGCCTGGAAGTACACGCAGACAGCGGGTGGGCGCCACGGCGATGTCGCCTCTGAGTGGCGCTACGCGGCCATCCTGTCCTGCTTCAACGCCTATATGGATGCCGACGCCTTGGGCCTGAACGCTATGGCGAACGCCTCCGTCTTCGCCCTGCTCCCGCGCAAACCGCACTACTTACAGCCAAAGCGGACCGCCGCAGACTGGACCGAAGCCGGAGACATAGATGGTGCGGGCGGCGTCGCGCCCCGAACCTACATCACGTTCTACGTCGGTGATTATGACTCGTCGGCCTGGCTCTATCAGCGGCTCCCGGCCTTGTGGAACGACCCCGCCCGCGGCTCGGTCCCCCTGGGCTGGGCTTTCAACCCAAACCTTGCCGACCGCTTCCCTGTCGGTCTGGACTGGGCGCGGCGCACGGCGACCGCCAACGACCATTTCATCGCCGGGGACTCGGGTGCAGGCTATCTCAACCCCGGCTATCTCGACGGCGACCGCCCCTTCTCGCACCTGCCTTCCGGCCTCGCCGCCTGGGAAGACCACTGCCGCCGGTATTATCAGGCCTGGGACCTCTCCCTGACCGGGTTCATCATTGACGGCGACGCCCGTCCGCTTTCTCCTAACGCCTTAGCGGCTTACGCCCGCTTTTCCCCAGACGGCTTCGTCGCCCAGAAGCTGCCCGCCTACTCGGACCTCGTCCCCGGCACCCAAACGCCCTTCCTGACGATGGGCACCGACATGCCGAACCCGGACCAGACCGACGAAGCCCTGCGCCGCATCCAGGCTGCCCTCGCCGGGGACACGGGGCCGGGGCCCCACTTCCACGTCTTCCGCACCATCCTGTGGTCGCCTTCCGCCCACCAAAAGCTATTTGCGCGCCTTGGGAAGCTGCCCAACGTCCGCATCGTGGACCCGTATATGCTCATGGGCCTTCTTCGCCGTCACCTGAAGCAAAAATAGTCCATCGTTTATATTTCGTCTCACAGCCCTCGGGATGCGATGCTTATGTTGGAAAATTAGATCTCTTGCACAAGTCCCCTGTCCTAAACGGCAGGGCTGAATCCATAGGACTGAGGGTTTGAGTGGGGTAACCCCCATACTCAAACCTTACCCCACTCAAACCTTCAGTTCTGGGAAGACTTAGGCAAGAGGTCCACTGAATAGCGACAACCAAAGAGTGCTGCACAACCGAATATAGACAACTTTATAGCGCCGCTCAAGACCAAATATGCAACCAAAAACATGAACGGCCCCCGGAACCTCCGGAGGCCGTTCTTATGTTCCGCCTTTGTCATGCTCTCCGTCATCATCCCCACGCTCAACGAGTCCGCGCAGCTTCCCGATACCCTGGACCGTGTCCATGCCATCTTGCGACACGGCGACGAGATCATCGTCGCCGATGGCGGCAGCACGGATGACACGCGCGAAATCGCCGCCGGACTAAAAGCGCGTGTCGTCTGCTCCCCACGCGGGCGCGGCACCCAGCTCAACGTGGGCGCTGACGCGGCAATGGGCAACCTCTTGCTCTTCCTCCATGCTGACACCCACCTGCCCGCCGACGCTGCCGATCTCATCCGCCGCGCCTTGAGCGATCCTGCTGTTATCGGCGGCAACTTCACGCTCCGCTTCGATGCCCCCGGCCCGCTCGCGCGTCTGTTCGCCACTGTCTACAACGCCCGCTCTCGCCGCTCCCGCTTGTTCTACGGCGACAGCGCCATCTTCGTGCGCCGCTCCGTTTTTGAGGCCCTCGGGCGCTACCAAGAGGCCACGCTCATGGAAGACTATGCTTTCTGCCTTGCCCTGCGTGCCGAGGCCAAGCGTCGAAGCCCCGGCCTCGCGCTCGGTCAGACCCTGCCCCTCCTCCCTTCACCCGTCATCACAAGCGCCCGCCGCTTTCACGGCAGGCACGGCCTCGCCTGGCGCATGGTGGGGATATGGACACTGCTGCATTTGCTTTATACGCTGGGCGCGAAGACTGAGACGCTGGAGCGGTGGTTCTACCCGCCGGCAAAGAAGTAGCGCCATGGGTTTCAACCCGTGGCGCTACTGTGGCGCCTCGGTTTCTGCTGCTTCCTTCTCCGCCTCCTCTTCCTTCGGCGGGTGTGGAATCCGCTGGTTCTCCGCGTCCTCCACCTCCACCGCCCCGTAATAGGCCACCGGGCTGCCGACGCGCAAGGCCCAGCCCTGGTCGCCGTAGCTCCAGTGCCACCACTCGCCGACATAGTTAGTCAGGCCGACGGCTTCCATCGCCCCGATCAGCATCAGGCGGTTGGTGCGGGCCTGCTCCGAGAGCTTGTGGTAGTAAGTCGGCGCCGAGTCCCAACCTTGAATGGGGGAAGTGAAGTCCAGACCCTCGCCGTCCGGGCCGCGCACGCCCACATCTAGGGCGCCGCCGGTCGTGTGCGGGGGAGGGGAGGGGTCGTCGGGCGGGGCGACCATGCGGTTGAGCATCCGGGCCATCGTCGCCTTCGACCAGTCCGGGTGCTTTTCGGTCATGTCCTTCGTGAAGCCCTCCCGGATGCCGCGCTGCATGTCCAAAGTCCGCAGGGCGGTGCCGACAGCCAGCGTGTGGCCTTCGGGCAGCCGCGCCTGGACCTCGTTCACCATGTTCGCCACGGTCTCACGCAGGAACGGGAGGCAGCCGGGTCGGAGGATGACGGCGGGGCAGAACTCGCGCAGGTCTACCAGAGGCTCGTCCGCGTCCCGGATGGCTACGGCGCGCAGAGCTTTCAAAGGCTCGCCGAAGGAGCGCAGATCGAAGCGTTTGTCGAAGGTCGGTTTGGAGCGCAAGAGAGGAAACGTCTCAAGGGGCAGGGTCAAGGCCGAAATCTCCATCATATACGATTTGTGCGGGGCCAATCATGTCTATGGGGGCGCCCTCGCCCGGCCAGGTGGTGCGTAAGGTTCCGCCCTTGGAGACGACGTCAACGGTCTGCTCGAACAAACCCATGCCGTCGCCCTGGTAGAGCTGGGCCGCGACGCCCACCGCGCACGCGCCCGTACCGCAGCCCAGGGTCTCGCCCACTCCGCGCTCCCAGATGCGGACCATGACCGTGCTATCACCCTGCGGTGTCGCCCACAAAACGCTGGTCCGGTGGGGGAACAGGGGGTGATTCTCGATCAAGGGCGAGACGCGCTGAAACGTCGCCTCGTCCGGCGGCACCGTGCCGAAGATGACTGTGTGGATACTGCCGGTGTCAACGACGGTGATGTAGAAAGTCTCGCCTTCGATCACCAGCGGGTAGCCGATGACCCGCATCCCGGTAGTATATACCTCGGCGTTCGGGCTTGGCTTCCATCCGGGGAATCGCGGGGCACCCATATCCACGCCCAGGGCCGCCGAGCGCCCATCTCGTGCCACGTCCAGCAGCCGGACGTTCCGGGTGCCGCCCTTGACCGCGACGATGAACTCCGTCCGCCCGGCGAGCCAGCCCGCCCGCAGGGCATACAGCGAGACGCAGCGCAGGCCGTTCCCGCACATGTCTTCCGACCCGTCCGGATTGAACATCCGCATCCGAAATGCCGCGCCGGGCACCTCCCGCGCGACGACCAGCAGGCCATCCGCCCCGATGCCGAACTTCCGGTCACACGTCTGGACCGCCAGGTCGGGCAGCAACATTTGGGGCGGCAGATCGTCCCCGTCCACAACAACGAAGTCGTTGCCGACGCCCTGCATCTTTGTAAAGTGCATGCTGTCACAAACGCACAAGTCGGGGCGTGGGTTCCCTGAGAGACCGTAGGAGAACTCCGAGCCGGCGGTTGAAACCGCGCCAACAAAGGCACAAAGTCCGCCTTCGCGGACTCATACAGATGGCCCGGTCTGAACCATACTTTTAGAGGCCCTAACAAAACCCCAGTCTTGGGTTGAAACCGCGTCAACTGCAGCATCCCCTGTCATTAAGAATGTTTTTGTATCTGAAGGTACAATATTAATCTTTATGTCTATAACCGTGGATGAAATTAGCGTAAAGATAAACATCGGTGCAGACTCTATAACTGATGTTACGCGGCGGCCGTGACAGATGGGCGGGTGTTTGGGCGGGTGTTTGGACGAGTGAATGAATTCACTCGCTCCGTTCGGAGTTGTCCAAGGGACAAGGGAGTAGGTTTTGGGAGCAGATCGGTAAGAGCCGCGCCTTGCGAT
>JANOOM010000794.1:0-3839 GCA_031421335.1 Armatimonadota bacterium | reverse complement strand
CCAGCGGCGACTTCCTGCCGTCGGCAGAGTACCGTAGGGTCCAGCCGGTTTTTCGTCTTTTTGCCGAAGCCACTAGAAAGGCCATTGTGAACGGGGTGAGCCAAGATTCGGGAGCGTTGGAGCGGTACCATCGGGAGCGTGATGGTCTTGACTTGACGGTGCGGCTTCCAGGTGGGGAAGTTGTTCCCACACAGTTCGTTCACATTGAGGACTTCTCAGTGGAACTGGGCGAGGTGGGCGTCACGATAGCGGTCCCCGATTCGCAGACCTTCGCCCAATACTTTGAGCCGAACGAGGGCGCGGACTGACTCCGACAAACCAAAAAGCCGCCGGCCTCCGTCATAGCGCAGGGCTACCGGAGGCCGACGGCCTTACTCAACTTCTCCCTGTCACGCCTTGTTCTTGCTGCCCCTTGCGGCGTCAGGCTTGCCCTTGCGGTGCAGAAAGGGCTTGCCGCCGGTGTAGTCCCGAGGCTGGAACTTGTGGTGGGTGTCGTCGCGGGAGATCTGGTCCGCGCCGGAGGCGTGGGCCGAGGCCAGAGGGTCGCTCAGGCGGAACTCGCTGTCGTAATAGCCCTCATCGGTGACTCCGTTCTGGTGGCGCGTCGTGTCCAGTGTCGGGGCGCTGCGCGGTCGCCGCGAGGGGAATGGCAACGAGCAGCAGGACTGCCGCGAGGATGGTCTTTTTCATGTTCGCATTGTCGGCGCCCCGGCGGCGCGTCTGGAGGGGATGCGCCTCAATCACGCCGGGAGGGCCTCGACCGCCTGCGCGATCTCCCCAAACGTGTTGTAGAAGTGCGGCGAGAACCGCAGCTTGCCGCCCCGCACCGCCGCCGTCACGCCCGACTCGGTCAGCGCCTGCAAGACTTCCTCATTGGAATGCGTCGGGTGCTGGAACATGACCAGGCCCGCGCGCTGATGGTCGGCACGCGGCGACGTCACCTGATAGCCCTTCGCTTCCAGCTTCTCGGCGGCGTCCTCGGCTAAGGCCAGCACCCGCGCGGCGATAGCCTCCCCTCCGACTTCTTCCAGCAGTGACAGGGACGCATTCAGGCCCGCCAGACCCAGGCCGTTCATGGTGCCTTCCTCGTAGCGCTGGGCGGTCGGCTTGACCGAGAAGTCCAGGGGGTCGAACTTGGGCACGTCCACGACCGACAGCGCCCCCATGTTGACCAGGCGCATCCGCTCCAACGCGTGCGGCGCGATGTAAAGTCCGCCCACGCCGCCCGGTGCCATCAGCCACTTGTGGGAGCCGGTGACGGCGATGTCCACCCCCGATTTCTCGGTTTCGAGTGGCAGCGCGCCCAAGCCCTGAATAACGTCCGCGATGAACAAAGCGCCGTGTGCGTGGGCCATCTCGGCGAAGGCGGCCAGGTCACACCGAAAGCCGGTCCCAAACTGCACCCAGGACAATGTCACGACGCGCGTTCGCTCGTCCATGACGGCGGCCAGGTCGTCCGGCGTGAACGTCCCGTCGGTGCGCGGGGCGACCAGGCGCGTCTCGATACCCCTATCAGTCTGCGCGTACCAGGGGTAGACGACGCTCGGGTACTCGCAGGAGACGCTGACCACATTGTCGCCCGGCTCAAGCCGCAGCCCGTCCGCGACCAGCGACAGGCCGTGGCCCGTATTCTTGACCAGGGCCAGGTGTTCGGCGCGCACGCCCATCAGCCGGGCGAGTCGCCCGCGCGCCGACTCCTGCCAGACTATAACGCCCTCCAGGAAGTAGCCCAAAGGATCGCGCGCCGAGAACTCGGCGGCCTCCGTGACGGCGCGGACGACACGGGCCGGGGCGGGCGAAACGCCCGCGTGGTTCAGGTAGACACCCCGCGTTGTGGCGGGCGCAAACTCGGTGTGGCGGTAATCTTGCATGGCTGGTATAATACCCAAAATGGCGGTGCCCGCGCGTGCTGGCGGGCGGCCAGGATCAGGAGGCAAGACATGACTGCGGAAGACGCCGAAATCGCGCGCAATGTGCGCCGGGAACTCGGAAAACGGCCCATCAACTCGACCATGGTGGACATCCAGGTGAAGGCCGGCCGGATCACGCTCACCGGCCGCCTCACGCACCTGCGGGACGACAAGGGGGCCAATCTCCGGTCCGAAATTGATGTCGTGATGAAGAACCTGACGCGCGACCGCCTGGTCAAAGGCTTCTTCGACCAGTTGCAGTACACGTTTGACCTCAGCGCCGAGGATGAGAAGGACAAGAGCAGCCGCGGGCGTATGCGGTCGTGATCAGTTAGATCACCTACGGCATAAACCGCCGCTCGCAAGTGTAAAGCCTCGCACGGCGGCGGTATATGCCTGTCACTTTCATCGTCGAGGCTCAGGGCAGCAATTTAGATGTGGCAGGAAACAGCCTCACATCATGCGCTGTTCGTTTCGCAAGAGCTTTAGGGGGCAGTATGGCTGGACGTGTTTTGACAATCCATCTGGTGGAAGGTACTGCGAGTGGATTGCAGACTGCCGAGATAGATAACTGGATCGGCAAAGTTTTTGTGGCCCCCAAAATCGATCTCCCCATGTTGCTCAAACAGCAGGAAATTAAAGACGCACTCGGCGTGTATGTGCTGATAGGGGATGATCCTAATCAGTTCGGGAAAAACATTATCTACATAGGCCAGGGAAGCGTAACCAGTCGGCTGGTTACTCATAGCAAGGACAACGACAAAGATTATTGGGACAGCAAAGTTCTTGTCGTTGTTGCTAAAGATGGTAGTTTGAACACTGCTGATTGTCTTTATCTGGAAAGTCGTCTTATTGATTTAGCCAACAAATCAAGCTCGGCTGATGTGAGGAATCAAACCAACCCTCCACCGCCTTTTTTGGCCGCCACAGATAAGACCCGGGTAGAAAATTTCCTGACGCAGATACAAACGCTTTTGCCTGTTTTAAACGTTAATTTCTTTACGCCACCTGTTTTTCCACTGTCTGTCACGCCTCCTGCTCCACTTCCTGCTACACCCGCTGTGCTCGCCATTCATAACATCATTGCCCCAATACTGCCAGTTGCTGCGCTGCCTCCTTGCTTCGTATATGCCACCCAAGTCGTGAAAGCAGAGGCGAAGATCATCAACAACTTCTTCGTTGTTCTGAAAGGTGCTATCGTCAGTCCGAATGAAACATCATCCGTCGGAACACGGAATAGTGCTTTGCGTTCGCAACTCAGAGCGAGTGGCAAGTTGATTAATGACTCGCATTCTATCAACTGGATTCTCACCGATAATGTTGATTTCACCAGTCCCTCTGCTGCGGCCGCAGTAATCTGTGGTTTTAGTGCAGCCGGACCGAAGGTGTGGAAGGTAAAAGGGACCCAACAAACTTATGGCGAGTGGCAACAAGCGCAGGTCAACGCCGTATCAAGCACAGGCACAATTCCTCAGCAATGATTCGGCAAAGGAGTTGTGTCAGGCGAGAACGATGAAGAACGATGAAGAACGATGAAGGATGACTAACGATTACTGTGACCCTAAGCCCCCAAACCACGGCATTGCCTCACGAACAATTGGGACGCTACAAATGAAATCTGAGTGTGCTGCCAGTACCATCCATTAGTAGTATCAGAAGGCGTGGCACACGATTACGCAGAGACCTGATGAACCATTGCTGAGGACATAATCGATATGGAAGTGGGTTGCCCCATCCCCTTTGACGAAGTGCGGGCGAAGTGGGAAGCGGAGAAAGCGCGGCGGCGCAGGAACACGCTGTAAATTGTCAAAACGAACTGGTATACTGACCCTATGAGCGAACGGATGATCTCCCCACAAGCGGGTGACGATGACAGCGATGAGTATTCGCTCCGGCCCAAGCGGCTGCGTGAGTTCATCGGGCAGCCCA
>JANOOM010000793.1:0-8486 GCA_031421335.1 Armatimonadota bacterium | reverse complement strand
CTGCCACCCTCTTTCCACCGCCGCCTGCAGCTCCTGCGCGGCGGCATCCGTTCTTGGGGGAGGGGTATTAGCCGCTATGAGTTTGTAGCCGATCACGCCGACGCGAAGAACGGTCGCCACGATGATGGCGATGAATACGGGCGGTCTGATCTCTGGAAAGTCTCTTCCCGATGGGATGACGACCATCGGGGAGTGGGTGAGCGCAGCCTGAAACTCAGTGAAGTGAACCCCGCAAACCGCGCGCTTGTGGAGAGGAAGGCTGCCATAGGCTAGTCACCGGGACAATTGTATTATGCCACAGCCGCACTCGTAAAACAAAGGAATCCAAGATGTGAATATGGAATATGTTGACCTACGGCGATAAGTGAACACTGCTCTCGCCCCGACTCTCGGCCTCACTCGGCGGGCCGCAAAAAGCGCCACTTGGGCCGAAAATCGCGGTCCAGCGGTCCAGCGGTTAGCAGGGCGCGCAGCATCGCGAGGGGCATGCAGTTCTCGCGCAGCACCGCCTCGTGGAAGTCGCGGGCGCTGAGGCGGCCTCCGCCGACCATTTCCTGATAAAGCGCATGCATCTGGAGGCCGCCGATCAGGTAGGCGCATTGGTATAAGGGGCTGTAGCCGCCTTCCAGGGAGCGGCGCACTTCCGCCACGGCGTTGTCGCGCTCATGTCCCGCCTCGTCCACCAGCATCTCGACACACTCACCCACCGTCATCTCGCCCAGGTGAAAGCCCAGCGAGAAGAGGACGCGCGCGCCGCGGTGCTGACGCCAGAACAGCATCCCGATCCGCTCCTCCGGGGTCTGCGCGAAGCCGCGCTCCCAGAGCAGCATTTCCCAGTGCAGCGTCCAGCCCTCGGTCCAGAACGGCGTGTCGAATAGCCGGCGGTAAGGCCGCCAGCGCTCCTGATAGAATGCCTGAAGCCGGTGGCCGGGGACCAGCTCATGCTGGACCGTCGCCCGCGCGAACGCCCGGTTGTTGCCCCGGAGGCTCATCCGCTTCTGGGCCTGCTCCATCCCCTGAGTCGGGAATGAGACGATGATGGACTCGCCGCCGAGGAAGAATGGGTTGACCTTCTGCCGCTCTGGCGACATCATCTCCATGCGCCAGCACTCGCGGGCGAGCGGCGGCACCGTGATCAGGTCCTCCGCCTCGATATACTCCATGGCCTCCTGCGCCAGGTCGCGCACCAGGGCCGGCTGCCGGCCCGGCGCGACGTGCCCGCGCTTGACCTGCTCCAGTGCCGCCCGCCAGTCGTCGCCGTGCCCCATCTCCTGCGCCGCCCGCCTGAGTTCCGAGCGGCACCAGTGCATCTCGGCGCGTCCGGCAGCCATCAACTCCTCCGGCGTATAGGAGATCTGCGCCGAGCGCAACTCGGCGAGGAGAGCGTCACGCCCGATCGGATGGCCCAGGACAGCTTCCTCCCCAACCCCCGCAGCCGCTTCGCGCAGGAGGGCAGCAGCGTCGGCGAGCAGTTTTCCCAGCCCGGCATAAGGCTTCTCGATCCACCAGGTGAACAGCGGGTCGTAGCCGTGATAGAACTCAAACCAGGATTTCAGCATCGGCTGAAGCTGGGCGAGGACATGCACGGCTTCCGCCGCCGTCGCGCCGTTCAAGCTTTGGGCGTCATCCTTGAGCGCGGCACATATCTTCCGTACCTGCCCTGCGGCATGATCCAGGGTCTCCGCGGCGGCTTCGGCGTCCACATCTTCCAGGGCCAGACGCCGCTCTTCCAGCGCCACCAGACTGTCCGCGAAGGGCAGCAGCGCCGCCGCTGCCGCAAAGCCCCGCTCCTCTTGATCCAGCTCACGCGCCTCGGCATCCAGATGGGAACGCAGCAGCAGCCAGTCGGCTCGGTCGCTGCGCGTCAGGTCGTCAAAGGGAATGCGTTCCAGCGTCCGACGCCACCCTGCCAAAAACCGCCGCATCCGCTCCCGGCCCGGCGCGGAAAGGGGCACTTGGGACAATCGGCTCAGGCAATCGTGATCCGCCTGAAAGCGGGCGATGAGTGTCGGCATCCGGTCGGGCGAGACGTCGAATTCATCCAGGTCCGGGCTGTAGGGAGGAGAGGTCATTGGATTGGCTCCTGGGTCCACCGGCTGTCGAGCAGACGCCATCTCTTGTCCAGATTATCGTCGCGCGGCGCCGTGGGCAGCAGGGCTGAAGGCGCATCCTGCCAGCAGACCGGGTTGACTTCAACGCCCGTCGGGAAGCCGTTGAAGATCAGCCGCCCGCCGTGTTTTCCAGCCGCGTCCGCCCCTGCCGATAAGCCTGACCGATTCTTGCCGTCAGCATGACCCCCGGCGGCGTCTGGGAGAGACCAGGTCTTTGAGGCGGCGTTCCGGTGCGGGGATCTAAGCCGGCAGGATTGTTCTTTCGAGCAGTGAAGCCCCCTAACCGAGAGGCGCATCGGAACGGATCATGCGAAGGCCGAACACAGCAGCGATCTCGTTGCCGCCGGTCGCCTGGAAGCGCACGGTCACCTTCGCTTTGCCTGCCACAAGGCTCGCCGGCAAGGAATAGCCGATATCGAAGAACTCTGCAGAGGCACTGCCGGGGCCGCGGCGCTCGATTTTCTGCTGTCCTATCCGGATGCCGTCGGCCTGGATGTCGAATGTCCGCTCCCGAAACTCCTGCGTGCTATAGGTCACGATCAGCGTCATCGGGTGCGCCGGGTCTACGGGCAGATCGAAGGAAAACCAGTGCGTCCCCCGGCGGCCGGCGCGACCCAGGACGCGGTCCGGTGACGTGTCCTCCCCCTGCTGATGGAAATTGCGCTCCGGCTGCATTTCCCCCGGCTGGGCATAGCCGACGGTGGCGGCTTCCAGGCGTCGCTGCTTCTCCTGCGCGGCGGCGATGGCAGCCGCCTTCGCTTCCCACTCCGAGGGCGTGTACAGGTCCCAGTAGGCGGCATAAGTGCGCCGGTGCAGGCGGTAGAACGGCACGAAGTCCACATCCACGACATGGCCGGAGCCGGTGACGTCCCGCCCGACCCCGTCGCTGCGGAACCGGCCCGGCTGGGCGGCGACGGGTTTTAGCCAGGCGGCGACCGGCTGCTCCGCCGCCACGAATACGGGGGCCACTGGGGTGCCTGCGCCCTCCCCCTGTTCCGGCCCCAGGTCGCCCGATAGCACCAGAGGCCCCCAGAGCAGGGCGACGCGGTGCGTGTCATCCGGCAGCGGCTCAGTGTGGAGTGTTTTCGGGAGAGTCAGCGCCACGGTGTCGCCGGTCTTCCAGACGCGCTTGATCTCCACATAGGACCCCGGCTTGGGCAGGGCCTGAACGGGTTTACCATTGACTTTTACCGTAAAGCCTGCGCCCGCCCAGGAGGGACGGCGCAAGGCCAGCGTGAAGGCGCGGGGCGCTTTAAGCTTCATCGTCAGCGCGGCGGCCTCGCCTTCCGGGAAGGTGGTCGCGACCGTGAGGCTCACCCCGGCGGCGGCCCACTCAGCATGAGAGGGCGCATAAAGATTGACCCAAAGGCGATGTCCGTCTTCGTAATAGATGCCGTGCCCGTGCAGAGCATGGTTTTCCATGCCCGTGCCGACGCAGCAGGTAAAGCTCTCGAACATGTCCTGATACTCGTGCTGGACGCCCTGGCCCACCGGGACCATGTAGCAGGTGCGACCATCTTCCGGGTCTATCGAGCCGAGCACATGGTTGAACAAAGCCCGCTCCTGGAACTCCGCGTACTTGATATCGGGGTGCAGGGCGAAGAGCGTGCGCGTCAGCTTGAGCATGTTGTAGACGTTGCAGCTTTCGTCGGTGCGTCCGTTGACGCGGCTGCTGAGCTGGTCCGCCGGCCCGAAATATTCATCCTTGCCGTGCCCGCCCGTCGCGAAGGTCTGGTGGGAAACGACGGCATCCCAGAAGAAACGGGCGGCCGCGCCGTCGCCCTGGTTACCAGTGTAGATATGACGCGCAGCCGAGCCGATCAGTTTGGGGATCTGGGTATTGGCGTGCAGGCCGCCGAGATGATACTCCCCGCGCGCGAGTGGGTCCAGGACGACATGATGCTCGAACCGGTCCGACAGGGCCAGCCAGCGCTGGTCGCCGGTGTCGGCATAGAGGTCGGCCAGCACTTCGTTCATGCCGCCGAACTCGGTGTTCAGCATCTTCTGGTCCTGGTCCGCATCGAGCGGGGAAAGGATCATTTCCACCCATCCGGCGAACTCCGTTTCCACTCCCAGCGCGTCTGGGTTGCCGGTGTAGCGATGCGCGTCGCGCAGACCGGCGAAGATCTTGTGCTCGACATACCAGGGCGACCAAAGCCCATTCAGGTCGAAGCCCCCAGAGCGGATCTGCCCCTGAGACAACTGCGCGAAGCTCTCTTCCGCGCCTTTCAGAGCGCCGAGGTAGCCATTCCCATTTTTATTCTGGACCAGCTTCATCTCCGAGACCAGGTAGCCGGCCCGCTGCTTGAAGCGCGGGTCCCCTGTCGCGGCATACATCAGGCTGACGGCGGACAGATAATGGCCTGCGATGTGGCCGGTCAAGTTGCGCCCGTCGCCGTCCCAGCCGCCGTATCCTGCGGCTTTCGGGTCCAGCCCGGCGCGCTTGCGGAGATAAGCCATCATGCGGTCCGGTTCCAGCGCCAGCAAATATTTGGCGTCCAACTCTTGGGCGTGCTTGAGAGGGCCGCCGGTGAGGCGGACTGCGGACAAAGGCAGTGGCCGTGCAGACTCGGCGATGGAGTTTTTGATCGGCCGTGCGGATGTGTGCGTCGTGGCAGACGCCTTCAGTGGTCTCAAAGCAAGTCCGACACCGGCGAGAGCAGCCGCCTGCAAGAACCGGCGACGACTCAGGAGAAAAGAATTGGGAAATGGCTCCGGGGAATACGCAGCCGCCATGCTTCTTCGTGATGTCATAGAGAGTAAACTTTCATCCGAGTTGCGGCTGCCAGTCGAAACGCCTCCGCCGGGAACAGTCTTATCGGTCGCAGAGCCAATAAAGGAAACAATACTCAGCTTCAGAGCGAATGCCTTGACTTAAGTATGACACCAACGCAAAAAATTGGACAAGGAAATCTCAATCAAACCTATGGAAATTTTTGATGTTCCTCAGAATGACAGGGCTTCGCCTGCCTGGCCGATGCCGACCCGGGCCTACCGACGGTGCTGCGGCACTGGTGGGACGACAACAAGTGCCACCCTAACCTCAAGATCTTCCTGCAATGTGGTAGAATGCCCGCATGGAAAAAGGTGCGGAAACGGACGAGGTTCCAGGACAGAGTGAGCTTCCAGCGGACAACGCTCTGATCGTGTTGCCTCCGAACGCTAGGGAAACGGCGAACGTCGAGTGGCTCACCGTCCCGCCACCGCCCGCCGGACCCGAAGGCGCTGCACAGGGCCTGGCCGATCATCCCGCCGCTCTCTACCTCGCACGGCTCGCCCCCAGCTCACGCCAGACCATCCGCTGCGTCCTCGGCGGAGTCGCCCAGACCCTCTCCGCCGGAAGGCACACCCTCTGGAGCCTCCCGTGGCACCAGGTCCGCTACCCCCAGATGTCCGCGCTCCGCGCACACCTCGCCGCCACCTATGCCCCCGCTACTGCCAACCTCTACATGACCGCCGTCCGCGGTGTCCTCGCCGAGTGCTGGCAGCTTGGGCTCCTCAGCGCCGAGGAGAAGGCGCGCGCCTGCAACCTCCCCTCCATCCGCGGCGAGCGGCTCCCGGCCGGACGGGCTGTGGCCGTCGGAGAGCTGCGCGCCCTGCTGCGCGCCTGCGCCGAGGACCGTGGCCCCGCCGCCCGGCGCGACGCCGCGCTCGTGGGGGTGCTATACGGCTCGGGCCTGCGCCGGGCCGAGGCCGCCGCTCTGGACCTGTCCGACCTGGACCTTGCGGCAGGAAGTCTGGCCGTCCGGCACGGCAAGGGGAACAAGGCGCGGCAGGTGTACCTGGCCTCGGGCGGGGCGGAGCTTCTGGAAGGGTGGCTTTCGGTGCGAGGGCAGGAAGCGGGTCCCCTCTTCGTGCCGGTCCTCAAGTCCGGGAAACTCAAGGCTGGAACGCTCAAGGCCGGAACGCTCAAGGCCACGAAGCTGAACGGAGCACAGTCCGGGGATGAAGGGTCAGGGGGCGAAAAAGCGGGCGCGGAGCGGACGGGGGCGCGTCTTGCACCTCAGTCGGTGCGGTACGTGCTGCAGAAGCGGGCACGGCAAGCGGGGATCAAGGATTTCTCCCCGCACGACCTGCGCCGGACGTTCGTGGGGGACCTCTTGGAGGCGGGGGCGGACATCTCCACGGTGCAGAAGATGGCTGGTCACGCCAGCGTGCAGACGACGGCGCGCTACGACCGGCGGGGCGAGCAGGCCAAAAAGAAGGCGTCGGGCCTGCTCCACATTCCTATTGGGTGAAATCACCGAGGTGTTACCTTCTGTGTCGGCATTGCCCCGAAGTATAGCCTCCGGCCCGCACTGTTCAATTCCAGCTCGTCTTCTAGAACATAAGCCATAAGACAGGGACGAAACGTGTCCACTGACCGCCGGACGAGACGGCACCGGGGACATCGTCAGTGATTAGCGAAAACTATGTTTGCTCAACACACTTGGGGGACTTTTCTCTTGATGAGTCTCTTTGTCGCTGGGACGGCCGCCTGTGTGCGATCCGCACAAACAGGCAACGCAGCGGCATCGCTCGCTGCCACGTCCGGTGCGGGTTTCTCCCAGGTGCCAGGCGTGGTTGTCGTCCACTCAGCAGCCGCGACGCGGCAGTTCATTGGGTCGCCGGGGTTGGCCGTGCTGCCCAACGGGCATTATTTGGCGAAGTGCGATCTGTTCGGGCCGGGGACCGATGACGAACACAGCGGAACGACGCCCGTGTTCGCATCGGCGGACCGGGGCAGGACCTGGACGCATCTGACCGACGTGACGGGGATGTACTGGGCCACGGTCTTCGTCCACGAGAAGGCGGTTTATTTGCTGGGCGTCGATCACGAATACGGCGACATCGTTATCCGGCGCTCTGACGACAGCGGTCATACCTGGACGACTCCGACGGACGCTGGGTCGGGATTGCTGCGGGCGGACGGACAGTTTCACTGTGCGCCAGTCCCCGTAGTCGAGTATAAAGGCCGCCTGTGGCGGGCGTTCGAGCAGCGCAACCCGACCACAGGCTGGGCGGACCACTTCCGCGCTTTCATGATGTCCGCGCCGGTCGGGGCCGATCTGCTGCGCGCCGATAGTTGGACGAGCAGCGTGCCGCTGGAACAGGATCATTCCTGGAACGGCGGCGATTTCGGTGGCTGGCTGGAAGGCAACGCAGTCGTGGCCCCGTCCGGGGGCATCGTGGATATCCTGCGCGTCGCCGTCCGAAAGCAGCCCGACAAGGCCGCCATCGTCCACATGAGTTCCGATGGGCGCACCGGCACCTTCGACCCAGCCCATGACATCATCGACTTCCCCGGTGGGGCGACCAAGTTTGCAATTCGGTTCGACCCGCGCACCAGACTGTACTGGTCGCTGACGAACGCCATTCCACCGGCCTATCTCGGCGGCGACCCCGGCTCGACCCGCAACACGCTGGCCTTGATCTCGTCACCAGACCTGCGGACCTGGACGACGCGCACGCTGCTGCTATCTCATTCCGATCCGGCCAAGTATGGCTTCCAGTATGTCGACTGGCAATTTGACGGCGACGACATCATCGCGACTTCGCGGACGGCGTATGACGACGGTCTTGGCGGAGCGGATAGTTACCACAATGCCAACTTCCTGACGTTCCACCGCTTCACGAACTTCCGCCGTTTGTCCCCGGCCGATTCGGTCTCGGTTCCCGTCCCCCCCGTGGTACGATATGAGACAGAGGATTTTGTCGTGACGGGGCGCGGGTTCGAGGTCGCCAGACTGATTAACGGCGAGAAAGCCTTTTCCAACCGGGATTACGCCTGGACCAACCTCCCCGCCGGTCTGCGCGGCCTCTCCTACACCCGGACGGCGGGCGGGGCTGCCGCACAGATCACCATTAAAGCCAAACGCGATGCCGCACTGAGATTTGCCACGGCACTGCCAATGATGGGGGCCGACACCGACGGCTGGACGATATCCACAACGACACTCCACTATACCGACCGGGGCAGGACGGCACTGACGGTATTCTCGCGGCCGTTGAAGGCCGGCGAAGAAGCCACCATTCCGCAAGGCAACTGGACCGGCGGTCTGGCGCTGCTGGATGGTACACCGCTCGACGTTCATCGAAGGTCTGAAGTGTACTCTGCCCTGCCTTGGCATCTATGACAATATACCTGCCGAGCCCTGGCCGCACGGATAAACCATCGCTAAACATCGGGCAACAACGCGCCAAGATTTCTATTGACAAAATTGGGAAGGTATGCTAGAATGACGCCAGGTTTGATGAGGTGAAGCGCTTCGCCTACTGTCTTAAGGGAGTGTTGCCATAATAGGCATCCAAGGTCCACAGCATTTGTGTCGGAAAAGATCAGGCGTCTTGAAAGATGACATGACTGACAAGCCAGAAAGCGGAGAGCGTCAGATG
>JANOOM010000792.1:0-3148 GCA_031421335.1 Armatimonadota bacterium | reverse complement strand
ATGGGGGCGGCCCTGCGGGCGACTTCGGGGCCGGCCATCGAGCGGCCCGGCGACCTCGTGGCGATCTTGACGAATCTGGAAGCGGGCAGCGTCCTCTTTTTAGACGAGATTCACCGGCTGTCACGGCCCGCCGAAGAGATTCTGTACTCGGCGATGGAAGACTACCAGGTGGACATCGTCATCGGGCAGGGGCCGTCAGCGCGGACGGTCAAGCTGGACGTACAGCCGTTCACCCTCGTCGGCGCGACCACGCGGGCGGGCCTGCTGTCTTCGCCGCTGCGGGACCGCTTCGGCATCCAGCACACTTTTGAGTTCTACACGCCCGAGGACCTGGTCGAGATCATCACGCGCTCGGCGACGATTTTGGACGTGCCGATCAGTCTGGACGGGGCAGGGGAATTGGCGCGGCGCTCGCGCGGGACACCGCGCGTCGCCAACCGACTGCTGAAGCGCGTCCGCGACTTCGCCCAGGTGCGGGCCGACGGCCACATCAGCCGCGAGGTCGCCGCCGCCGCCCTCGCCATGCTGGAAGTGGATGCGTCGGGCCTGGACGAGTTCGACCGCCGCTTGTTGCGGGTCCTCATCGAGAAGTTTGGTGGTGGCCCCGTCGGCGTCGAGACCCTGGCTGCCGCCATGTCCGAAGAGCGGGACACCCTGGAAGACGTTTACGAGCCGTACCTGATGCAGATGGGCTTTTTGCAGCGCACCCCGCGCGGGCGTGTCGCCACTCGCCGCGCCTGGGAGCATTTGGGCCTGACCCCGCCCCCGCAGCAGCCGGGGCAAGCGGGGCTGTTCTGAGGGGGAGACCCCCCGCCCCCAATCCTGGGGGAGCCAGACTTGCAGAGGGAGAAGACGTAGGGGCACGATACATCGCGCCCTCTTTCCTGTTCTCGATCCGGCTCCTCTTCCTGTTCCGGCTCCCCCAGGATTGGGGGCGGGGGGCCGCCCTCTGACACCGCCGATGCACCCCTTCCTGTCTGGTCCGACCCGCCCGCGCTCGCTCCGGCCTTGACAAAGCGTCCGATGTGTGATATTCTTAAGAGACCAAGTTAGACAACCAAGTTAGACAACCAAGTCACGGAATGGACTTTCAGATAGACAGTGTGAAGGAGCAGCAAGTGCATTGCCACGACTGCAACACGGCCAACTCCGTGGACAGCAAGTATTGCAAAGAATGCGGTGCGAAGATGAACGAGGGATACCGGACGATGATGCTGTCGGTCCAGGACCTCCCCACCGGCCAAGACGAGGAGGCTTTGGGCCGCCTGACCCGCCTGCTCGACATGGCCTTTTGGCACAACGAGGCCGGCAACATCGCGGCGGCCATCACGGCGAGCGAGGCGGCGCTTGCGATCAACCCGAACTCCACCACGGCGCACTCCCTCTTGGGATCGCTGTACGAGAAGAACGACGACGATGCCCACGCCATCGAACACTTTGAAGCAGTCCTGGCCTTGAACCCGAACAGCGCTGCCGACGCCTCCAAGCTGGAACAACTCCGGCGCGGAGTCCACGTCAAGGCGGTCTCGACGCCCATCACGCACCAGCTCGTGCCGCCCGTTTTAATCAAGCTCGGACCGACCTTGCGCCAGAAATGGGCTGGCCTGGCCGAAGCCGGCGCACAGCAGGCATCCGCGCGCCGGGCCGGTCTTCAGCGTCAGCCCCTTTATGCCGCCGGCGCGGTCACCGGGGTCGTTCTGCTGATGGGCCTGCTCATGACGCACCCCTGGTCAAGCGCCTCGGCGGTCACCACCCAAACTCCGGTGCCCGCGCCCCTCGTCACCGCAAGCCGTTCGACCTTTGGGGGCGGGGTGGCCTCACTCGCGCAGATTTCCCCGGTATCACCGCCCATGGTCCTGACGCCCGTTCCGTCCTCGGGAGGGGCTGCCGCCTACCCCGCCCCAATTCGGACGACACGCGATCCCTTCGCGGGTCGGGCGCCGACGGCCGCGCCTTCCGCCGCGCCCCTCTGGTCCCTGCCCCCCGTCCCGGCTCGCGCCGGGGCCGCTCGGCGCCGCCAAAGCGGCCGTAATCTGCCCGCCCTGCGCCTGACCGCCCTACTGCCGGTCGGCTCTGACGGCGGGCTGGCACCCGCGCCGGTGACGCTGCCGGCGGGTGCCAGCACACCGTTCGTTTCCGTCGCTTCCATTCCGCAGCACACGGTCGTCGTCGGCTCTCTGGCGGGGGTGGCCGGGAACCAGGCTTCCCAGCCCGACGCGCCTTCACACATCCGCATCACGATCCATCAGGCCAAGGATGCGGACGGCGAAGCCGCCCCCATCCCCGCGACCGGCGCAGGCGACGGCGGCACCGCGACGGCGGCCTCGTACCAGGACAGTGCCCTATCCTTGCAGCAGGGGGGACAGTTCAAGCAGGCGCGTCTCTCCTACCAGCGCGCCATCCGCGCGTATGAGGCGCAGATCGCTTCCGGGCAGGACGTGGAGACCGCCCAGCGCGGCCTCGCCGCCTGCCAGACAGGACTCCAGATTTGTCAGCAAAGCCAGTAGCCGCTGCTGCCCGCCTCGGCCTGGCCGCCCTTTGCCTGCTCGGCGGCGGCCTGGCCCCCGTCCACGCCAAAGCCCCCCTGCCGACCGTGCTTCTGTACCCGGCCTCGCCCGCTGACGTGCCCGCCATGGTGGATTTGCGGACACGCCTCCGCCTGGACGGTACCCTCCAGGCGCTGACCTACGACCCAGATTCGGCCTCGGTCAAGCGGGTGGCGGCCGAGACTTCCCACTCCGAGTGGCTGATCGGGACGCTTTCTGACAGTGCCCGCCTTGCCCTTGCTCGCGCTCTGGGCGTGGCCTTCTACGCCGTCGTCAGCCCCGGACGCCAAAGCGACAGCACGCACATCGAGCTTGTCCAGACGGCCCCGCCCGCGCTCACGTTCGACTGGTACGGGGCAAATCGGCAGTATGGGGCGCGTGCTATCGAGTCCCAGGCCCTCGCCGCGCTCGGTCCCGTGGTGTCCCTCCCGAATGGACAGGCGCCTGAGATGAACACCGCGCCGATATTGTCCATGTCCGACCCGCCGCCCGCGGTAGTCGCCCCGACTCCCGCGCCGGTAGTCGTGCCGCCCGCGCCGGTAGTCGTGCCGCCCGCGCCGGTAGTCGTGCCGCCCGCGCCGGTAGTCGTGCCGCCCGCGCCG
>JANOOM010000791.1:0-3869 GCA_031421335.1 Armatimonadota bacterium | reverse complement strand
GCCGCCTGCCTCACCGACGCCGTCGGCTGGCCCCTGGGAGCGGCGCTGTTCTCGCAGACGACCATCCTGCCGGTCTTTTTGAGGCACCTGGGGGCGAGTAACACCGCCGTCGGCTGCCTGCCCGCGCTCTACAACCTGCTGGTGTTTTTGCCTGGCCTGCTGGTAGTCGGTCACGTCGGCCGGCTGAGGCGGGCGCGCGGGTACCTGTTCTGGATCGCCCTCTTGGAGCGGTTCGCCCTGCTCCTTCTGGTCCCGCTGACGCTGATATGGGGGCGGACGCACCCCGGATGGCTCGTCGGGGGGCTGTTCCTGATCCTCGCCGTCCATGCAGGCGCGATGGGGTTCAACCAGCCTGCCTACTGGGTGGTGGTAGGCAAGTGCGTCCCGCCGGCCTGGCGCGGGCGGCTATTTGGATACGCGGGCGGGATCGCGGGTGTGTTGGGGCTGGGGATGGACGGCCTGCTGCGGCGCCTGCTGTCCGGCCCAGATGGCGGGTTCCCGCAGGGGTACGCCGTGGGCTTTGGCATCGGGTTCGTGCTGATGACGGTCAGCGTCCTGCCGCTCGGCATCGTCCGCGAACCGGCGAGCAAGCCACGCCCCGACGGGGACCCGCACACGGGCCACTATGTACAGGACAGCCTGCGGATCTGGAGAACGGACACCGATTTCCGGCGCTTCCTCTACGGCCAGATCGCTCTGACTCTGGCCGCGCTGGCGGCCCCATTTTACGTCCTTTACGCCCAGCACCACCTGCACGCCCAGACCGATGCCGTCGCCGGTTACACGGCGACCCTCGTTCTGGCGGCCTCATTCGGGAGCCTGGGATGGGGGGCATGGGGCGACCGCGCGGGCAACAAGGTCGTCCTGCTGGCGGCCTGCGCCTGCACGGCCTTGACCTCCGGCCTGGCATTGCTCGCCTCCTCGCCGCTGCTGTTCTACGGCGTCTTCCTGCTGCTGGCCCTGGGGACGGCCGGCATGAACATCGCGGGCAACAACATCGTGATGGAGTACGCCGGGTCATCGCGCGAGATTCCTCTGTATACAGCCATCTACAATGCCGTCACTGCCCTGCCCCGCGCCGCCGCGCCGCTCTTGGGTGGTCTGATCGCCGACCACGCGGGCGGCTACGAGATGCTCTTCCTCCTGGCGGCGGCCCTGGCCGCCGCCGCCCTGCTGCTGACGGCGCGGGCGGGCGAGCCGCGACATAGCGGCCCCCCGGCACCCAAATCCGGCGGGGATGGGGGTGGTGAGTTCCCAGCGCATTATCTAGATCTAGCGGCGACAGGAGAGGCAAATGAGGAGGGAGCAGCGGACGAGGAGTAAGGTGAGGCTACCCTGCCTCGCTTTGAGGCAGGGACGGGCGCAGTTCTTCCGGATGCTGCCGCAGAGAGGTGAGGAGTTGCCGTCGCTTCTCCTGACCACGCTTTTGCAGAAGGCTGGAAGACAAAGCCGTGTCCGGCAGCATCTCCGGCATTTGTCTGGTCACGCAGTCATAGATCGCCGCCCATCGCTTTTTCACCGTAGACAATGCCACGTCGAGCGAGGCCGCGATCTCCTCATTGTTCCGGCCGAGGAGTGCCTGGAGCAAAACCTTTTGTTCCCCGTAGGTAAAAGAGAAGCGCGGCACATGATAGGGGAACAGCCTGGCGATATTGACACCTGCGTTGGCAGCGGCTTCCTCGCGCGTAAGACCGAGGAGACACGGGTGCTGCTCATCGGAGGGAAGGGGCAATCCTTGCTTCCGGTAAAAATCCTGGTAATCGGAGCGCAGCAGGAAACCGGCCGCCAGGCAGAACTGCACGAGCGGAGTGCCATAAAATTCGATCAGGATCTCTTTGAGGTTGTAGCCGTGGTGCAGCCAGAAGAAGCTTTCCGGCATCCGGCTCGCAATCAACAAATATTGCTCAGGAGTCCACTCACGGCCCGAAAACCCGAAGTGGGTGACCAGCAGGTTTAGCCCGTCGCCGGAGTTAGCTGCGCGGATCGCCGGGAGATCGAGGACGGGAGAGCAACCCGCTAGTGCTCAGTTAAGTTAAATCTGCTAATCTTGGCCCTCTTCTAAAACAGCTATTTCAGGGTGAGCGCGGCATCTCAGCGATTAGCAGGATTAGCTTAACTGAGCACTAGAGAGGGACGTGACGATCTCCGCCGCGCTGGATGGTGTCATTCAGCGCGGCGGTGGTTCGGGTGACGCCCGTGCCGAATTGATGCTCCGTCGAACGGAAGACGGGGCTTTGCGTCCCCAGGAGGATTTTCATGGCACTGCTTGTAAGAGCGGGCGATGGCGGCGTGAACAGTCATCATTTCTGCGAGATTCCGGTCACCGGGCCGGGCCGGGCTAATCGTCTGGTAATGATCACGGGGATCGCGATCTGCGGCACAAAAGACGCAAAGGGCCTGGACGTTAACAGGGATGACATCGTCTCGGATGAGGTCTTTATCACGACGGAATATCATCTCGGCAAAAACGATAACTGGCTGGGACTCGTGAAGGACCAGGACATGGCCCTGCTGGCGGCGACGTATGCGTCCCTTGCCGCCATCGCCGCTGATGACGACGACGCGCCCGGCACACCGTCCGGCTTTCTCCTGGCTCTCAATGATATCAAAACGCGGGTGAACGAGGAAGACGCCCGGAGTGTCCAGATTCACCTCACGGCGGGACTTCAGGGCGACTCGACGCTGGCCCAGATCGCGTATCAGGCGAATATTCTGATCGAGAAGGTGGCTGGGTGAGCTGCTCTGGGGGTGTCCAGGCGGTTCAGAGCAAAGGCAGGAACGAATCATCCCGATCCTGCCTTTTTACCCACCGTTTCGTTGAGCGCACAGGTATAATCGCTGCCTATGCTGCCGCAAAACAACACCACGAAACACTTCCAATCACTCCTCGCCGTTCTCCTCCTCACGCTGTCCTTGACCAACACGGGCTGGGCACGGCCCGTTATCGTGCCAGACCAGCCGGCCATGCAGCTCGATGACCTGGGGCTATATGAGGCCGGCTACGCCCTGCGCGGCGGGCCGGAGATGCGCCTGCCGGTCGGGTGGACGAGTGGGCTGGACAGTCCCACCGGGGCGGCCTGCCAGTCGGCGGGGGTCCAGAACGGGCGTGAGGCGTGGCTTCTGCATGTTCCCTGGCGCGGACGCACCGGCGTCACGTTCCAGGAGTTCACCCTGCGGCTGCCCCGCGCCCCGAAGATCATCCTGCGCGGCGCGACGGCCCTGCGCGCGGACGCCGTAGGTAAGTCGGATGGCGTCACGTTCCGCGTGTTCGTGGACGGCGCGAAGCGGCTGGACGTGAACCGCGCGGACGATGCTTGGCAGCCGTTCGCCGTTGATTTGACGGCGGACGCGGGCAGGACGGTGACGCTGAGGTTTGAGACCGACCCAGGCCCCCAAGACAACGCCAGCTTCGACTTCGCCCTTTGGGGCGGCCGGGAGGTCGTCCTGACTGGGTTTGTGCCCGCCCTAGATCCGCACCCCACCCCGCCGCCGCTGGACCTGCGCCGGCTGACCTCCCGGCAGAATGGCGAGGTCGCGCCGCCCTCCGGATTTGCGGGCACGTCGAGCGTGCGGGTCGCGGCGTCCGAGGCCGTCCTGCGCTACGCGGGCGCGGATGGGGTGCTGGAGTACCACTGGAAGCCGGTCGGGGGGGCGCTGCTTGGAGCCGTGACGCTGCGCGCGACCATGACGGGCGACGCGCCCGTCACGCTGCCGCTGGCGGGTCAAGCGGGCCTGGACTGGACCGGGGAGGCTGTGCCGACAGGCGCACACCTAATGCCCGCGCCCGGCGGGGGCGGGGCGGTCTTGACGCGGACCTACGCGGTCGCGGGGCAGACGGCGACGGTAACGATCACGGGTCGGATGCGCGG
>JANOOM010000790.1:0-6980 GCA_031421335.1 Armatimonadota bacterium | reverse complement strand
CCCCGCCCTTCGTCCTCTTCCCCCCGGAAGGACATTCGCCCCCCTCCGCCGAACAACGAGCCATGTTCTCCTTCCTCACACAGCTCACCAGCGCCCGCACCGGTGGCCCTGCCCTGCTGCCCGCGTTAATTGGCATCCTGCTGTTCTCGGTCGTCAGCCTGCTGCTGACCGTCATCCTGCCCACCCACTCCACGCGCGCCGCCATCATCCTCGACATCTCGGCCGCCGTCCTCGCCGTCGTCATCGCCCCCTTCGTCATGCGCGCCGTGGACCAGATGCAGCAGCGCGTGACCCGCCAGAACAACGAGCTGCGGTCCCTGCACGCCATTGACCGCGCCATCAGTGGCACTCTGGACCTCCAAACCATCCTTGCCGTCGCCGTGAAAGAAGTCACCCTGTCCGTGGACGGCGAGTTCGGCGCCCTGTGGCTGCTGGCCGAGAACGGCGTTTGGGCCGCGCCCGCCGCATCCGCCTACTACAACCTCACGCCCGGAATGCAGATCGCTCTCACCCAGCGGCTCGGGACCGGAGTCCAGGACCTCAGCCGGCGCACCGGCGTCGTTCAGCGGCGGCACGGGCTTGACGAGACCTGGAAGACCGACCGCGCCGCCGCCGCCCTCAAGATGCGGAGCGAGATCGTCGTCCCCATCATGCACGGCGAGACCGTGCTGGGCTTGGTCCAGGTCGGCAACCGGGGCGGGTCCCTGTCCCCCCTGTCCGGCTTCACCGAGGACGACGAGAAACTGCTCGGCGACATCGGGGCCACCATCTCCGTCGCCGTCCAGCATGCCCAGCTCTACCAGAAGACCCTGCGCCGCGACGAGATCCTGCGCGGCCTGATCGCGCGCACCGGGGATGCCATCGCGGCCTCCTCCGACACCCCCCTGCTTATGCAGATCCTCGCCGACGACGCTGCCCGTATTCTAGGCTGCCGCCGCGTCGCCGTCTACGCCTACGAGCCGGACCAGCAGCGCTTCGTCCCCCTCGCCGCCCACGAGGACGGGGCCGAGCGCGACGAAACCGGGAAGGGCCGCGCCGTGCTCCAGTCCTTCCACGACCAGCCGCTCCGGCTGCCCCTGGACAATCTGCCGCACGCGCTCACCGCCGGCCCGCCCGCCGGCAGCACCGAGCCACCCTCCCGCTACGTCCAGAACGCCCCCACTGCCCTCGGGCTTGAGCCCAAGGACGCCCCGTTCCTCAACAGCCCCGGCTACGTCTTCGTCCTGCGCTCGCGCGACCAGCGCGGCATCGGCCTGCTCTGCCTGCTCGACGCCGCCCCCCACCTGCGCCAGCCCGACGCCGCCGGGTTCGCCCGCGCCCTTGCCGCCCAGGCGTCGGTGACACTCGAAGGCGCTCGCTTGTTCAGCGCGCTGGAAGCCTCCTATCAGCGCGAGCGGCTGATCGCCAGCCGGTTCCAGGAGAGCCTGCTGCCGATCGTCCCCAAGGGCGCGGAAGACTGCTTCGAGTTCGACTCCGAGTACCAGGCCGCCCTCGACGAGTCGTTCATCGGCGGCGACTTTTTCGACCTCTTCTCATTGGGCAAACACAAGCGAGGCATCGTCATGGCCGACGTCTCCGGCAAGGGCCTCAAAGCCGCCGTCCAGACCGCCATGCTCAAGTACACTTTGCGCGGGTTCGCGTTAGAAAACCCCGACGCCCCCGCCCAGGTGCTGGCGCGCGTCAACGACGTCTTGTGCAGCCCCATGAGCAGCCACGACGGCTTCGTCACCCTCTTCTACGCCGTCGTGGACACGCGCACTGGCGAGATGGTCTATGCGAACGCTGGCCATGAGCCGCCCCTCCTGCGCGAAGCCGCCTCGGGCACTGTCAGCCCGATCCCCCAGGGCGACGGCCTGGCCTTCGGGGCCATGGGCGGCGTCGTCTACGAGGAGTGCCATGCCGCGCTCGCCCCCGGCGACCTCCTGCTGCTCTACACCGACGGGCTGACCGAAGCCCGCGCCGACAGCGGCGCTTTTCTCGAACTCGACGGCCTGGCCGCCCTCATGCCCCGCGCCGACGTTTCCGCCGGCGAGTGCGTCCGCGCCGTCTACGCCGGCGTCTCCGCCTTCGCCGGCGACGTGCGCCGCGACGACATCGCCATGCTTGTCCTGCGGCGCTTGCCGGGGTAATGCCTGCGGCCCGCGCGACGCCGGCGGGGAGGGCGAACACGAGGTTCGCGCCCTACGATGTGCCGACGCATCACGTCCGAACATCCTGTTCCCCGCCCCCGTAGGGGCGAACCTTGTGTTCGCCCTCCGATGTGTTCGCCCTCCGATGTGTTCGCCGTGCGTGTAGGGGCGCGATTCATCGCGCCCTTTTCCCGTTCCCCCTTTTACCGTTCCCCCTTTTCGCCCCCGCCCAATAGTCAGCAACACTACCAGTTTATCCCTTCGGGCGGCACAATGGCACGGCTCCTGCAAAGAAGAGGAGCATGTCAACGACCCGCTTCTCAAAAGGAACCTCCATGCTCAACTTCCGCCATGCCGCCCCTGCCTTCGGCCTCGTCCTGCTCGCCGCCGGGCTGACCGCCGCCCGACCCGCCGCCGCCCAGACCTATGACGCCGCCGGTGACTTCTCCGCCTCCGCGAACCCCAACGGCGTTTGGAGCTACGGGTACGAGAACACCCTGGGCGGCACCCTGAACCTGTACACCGCCCAGTTCGCCCCGACGGCCAACATCGCGGGCTGGAACAACAACATCTCCGCCGACGTGCCGCTCGTCATCAAGAACTTCGGCACCACGGCCGACTCCTCGTTCGCCGACATCGTCCTCCAGGCCGGCCAGCTTGCCTTCCACCCCGGCCCGCAGGACCAGTTCAGCGTCGTCCGCTTTACCGCCGCCCAGGACGGCCTGTTCAGCCTCACCAGCGGCTTCGTCCCCGTCACGACGGACGGCACCACGACGGACGTGCATGTCCTGGAGAATGGCTTGTCCCTGTTCGACGGGAACGTCAGCGGCACCTACAATGCCCCGAACGGCACTTCCTACAATAACGACGCCCTCAGCCTCCACGCCGGCGACACCCTGGACTTCGCCGTCGGCTACGGCGCGGACGGCAACTACGGCTCCGACTCGACCGGCATCTCCGCTACCCTCGTCGCCGCCCCGGTCCCGGAGGCGTCCACGACCATCTCGCTCGGCCTGATGCTGGCCCTGGGCCTGGGCGCTGTCGCCGTCGCCCGCCGCCGGAAGACCGCAGCCCAGCGCCCGCGATGCTGAGGGGCGGACCATGGGTTCCCCCCTTCTTCCCCACGCGCCCCAACTACAGCCGTAGTTAATCGGTCCTTTCCCTTGCAACTTGGCCCAAAATAGAGTATCATAGGGGGACGCTCTCAGCCGCCGCCCAAATCAAGGTTTGGGCCGCCCGACCCCGAGACCTTAGAACATAGGAGTCCCCTTTGGCACTGCTCGAAAAAGAACTGACCCCCGCCGGCTTCCCCCACGGCATCAGCGAAGACGCCGCCGAGAACGAATTCCTCATCCGGCGCGAAGCTCCCCTGTCCGAGTCCGATCCCGAGATCTATGCCGTTATCCAGAAAGAAGAGGGCCGGCAGAACGACAAGCTCGAACTCATCGCCTCCGAGAACGTCGTCTCGCGCGCCGTCATGGAAGCCCAGGGGTCCGTCCTCACCAACAAGTACGCCGAAGGGTATCCCGGTAAGCGTTACTACGGCGGCTGCGAATATGTAGACGTCATTGAGAGCCTCGCCATCGCCCGCGCCAAGAAGCTCTTCGGGGCCGAACACGCCAACGTCCAGCCGCACTCGGGCGCCTCGGCAAACATCGCCGTCTTCACCGCCTTCTTGCAGCCCGGCGATTCCATCCTCGGCATGCGGCTCGATCAGGGCGGGCACCTCACCCACGGGTCGCCCGTCAACTTCTCCGGCAAGTTCTACGATGCCCACTTCTACGGTGTGGACCGCGAGACCGGACGTATTGACTACGATGAGTGCGCCCGCATCGCCCGCGAAGTTCGGCCCAAGATGATCACGTCCGGGGCCTCCGCCTACCCGCGCGAAATAGACTTCCCGCGCCTGCGCGCCATCGCCGACGAGGTTGGCGCCATGTTGCTCGCCGACATCGCCCACATCGCCGGACTGGTCGCGGCGGGCGAGCACCCCAGCCCGGTCGGCCACGCTCATATCATCACGACGACCACACACAAGACCCTGCGTGGCCCGCGCGGCGGCATGATCCTGTGCGGCGAAGAGCACGCCAAGGCGATTGACTCGGCCGTCTTCCCCGGCACCCAGGGCGGCCCGCTGATGCACGTCATCGCCGCCAAGGCCGTCGCCTTCCAGGAGGCGCTGTCGCCCGGCTTCAACGCCTACCAGCGCCAGGTCAAGAAGAACGCCCGCGCCCTGGCGGCGGGCCTGATAGAGCGCGGGTTCACCCTGTTCTCTGGCGGCACCGATAACCACCTGATGCTCGTGGACCTGCGTCCCCAGGGCCTGACCGGCCGCACCGCCCAGGTCGAGCTGGACAAAGTCAACCTGACCACCAACAAGAACGCCATCCCCTACGACACCGAGAAGCCCTGGGTCACGGGCGGACTGCGGCTCGGCACCCCGGCCACGACCAGCCGGGGCCTCGGCGAGTCCGAGATGGACGAAGTCGCCGAGGGTATCGCCTACACGCTCACCCACATCGGCGACCGGGATGCTTACGACAAGGTCCGCCGCGATGTCAAGTCGCTCTGCGACCGCTTCCCTGGCTAGAGCGGATCAACCCAAGGAGGGGAAAGGTTTTCACGGATGAAAGTGCGCGACGTGATCAAGCGGATCGAAGACGACGGCTGGTACTACAGCTATACGCGCGAGGACCACAGATACTACAAGCACGCGACCAAACCTGGCAAAGTCACGGTCCCCGGTCACCCCTCAGATGAAGTGGCCGCAGGGACGTTGGGCAGCATCTGGCGTCAGGCCGGATTGAGGAAGCCGAGATGAATCCGCAGACCGATTACCTTGTCATTCTGGAGCCGGCCAAACGGAATTGGGGTGCCTACGCCCCAGACATCCTGGGCTGTATCTCGACCGGCCCGACCAAAGACGCAACGCGGCGCAGCTTCGCGGACGCGCTCCAAGGCCATCTGGACTGGATGCGTGAGGACGGCGACTCCATCCCGCCGCCCGCCGCCCAGA
Source organism: Armatimonadota bacterium (assembly GCA_031421335.1). Taxonomy (GTDB): domain Bacteria; phylum Armatimonadota; class Armatimonadia; order Armatimonadales; family Capsulimonadaceae; genus JANXMY01. Next base: position 1,835 of record JANOOM010000790.1, on the reverse strand, counting down.
CGGACACCGTCACCATCGCGCTCGCGGGCCAGCCCCCGCGCCGGTTCCTGACGGTCCTCCAGCCCACAGCGCTCGGCAACTGGTCCGCCTCCCCCGCCGACGTGCCCGACCTCGTGCTGGAGTTCTCGACCCGCGGCGGCGCCCTGCGCCTGCTGCAAGCCGCCCTGCAAAGCCATCTGGAGAGCCTGACGGCGGACGGCGAGCCGGTGCCGGAACCGGCCTCCGAGGCGTCCACCGTGTCCGTCCGCCTTGCCGACCTGTCCGCTGTCGCCGCTTGACGCTGTCCGCCGCCCGATGAGGACGCCCTAAACACCATGCCCCAGTGGATCATGCCGCCGTGGAAACTGCCCTGGCTCGCCTTCGCCCTGGCCCTAGCCCTCAGCTACCTGCTCACGCCACTCGTCAGCCACCTGGCTGTCCGCTTTGGGGCGGTCGCCGTCCCGCGCGGGGGGGACGTGCACTCAAAGCCCCTTCCGCGCGGGGGGGGGCTGGCGATGTTCGGCGGGTTCCTGCTGGCTCTGGGCGCCAGCTACCTTTACATCGTCATGCACCGGCACATCTTCCCCTGGACGGCGGGCGAACTGAACCACTTCACCGGCGTCATCCTCGCCGCCACCCTCGTCGCCGTGGTCGGGACTCTGGACGACAAGTTCGAGGTCTCGGCCATCTTCCAGTCCGCCGCCCTGATCGCAGCGGGCGTCGTGCTGGTCTGCTTCGGCGTGCGGATCGAGGGCATCACCAATCCCTTCTACCACGGCCCACCCGCCATCAACGGTCACTACCCGCCCGGCCAGTTTTTCGCCTTCTGGCCGCCCTTCGCCGACTTCGCCACCGTGCTTTGGGTCTTCGGCGTCGCCAAGACCGTGGACTTCATTGACGGCCTGGACGGACTGGCCGCGGGCGTCTGCGCCATCTGCGCCGGGACACTGGCCCTGATGTCCGCCCAGGTGCATCAGTACGAGGTCACCATCATCGCCGCCACCCTCGTCGGCGTTTGTTTGGGCTTCCTGCGCTATAACAAGCACCCGTCGTCCATCATCATGGGCACGGTCGGGGCGCAGTTTTTGGGCTTCACGCTGGCCGCCATCTCGATCATCGGCACCTTCAAGATCGCCGCCACTGTCTCGGTCGCCCTGCCCGTCTTGGTGTTGGGCGTGCCCATCTTCGACGGTATCCGGGTCGTCACGCAGCGCACCCTCGCGCGCACGCCCGCGTACCTGCCCGATAAGACTTCGCACATCCACCACATTCTGCTGAAGAAGTACAACGGCTCGCAGCCCCGCGCCGTCTGGGTGATCTATGCCCTGACCGCCTGCCTCTGCGCCGTCGCCTTCCTGCTGTTCCGCCTGTCCGGCCGCGTCACCGCCGCCGTCCCCACGACGGGCCATGTGGGCGTGTCACGCCCGCTCGTCGACCCGGCGCGGGTGGGGGGGTAACGCAAGCAGCGAATGAGCCAAATCATCTGCTCACATGTCGAATACAAGGAGGCCAGATACTCCTATTTCGGCAGGATATATCTTGAGCGGGATGATACGCTTCTCGCGCTGCTTGGTGGTGGCCCCCACCCGAGCCGGCGACTGAAGTCGCGGCAACAAAGTCACAAAGTCCACCTCCGTGGACTCAGAGCAGAGTCTTAACCTGCGGAGGCAGGTTTTGTGTCCTCGTTGCCGCGACTTTAGTCGCCCGGCGCCCGCTGAGGCGGGACACATGAACGCAGCGCGACGTAGGGGTAGGGCTTGTCCCCGCCCTCCGCCCCCTTTGCTCTTGTTTGTCTTCTGCGTCTCTAGGTCTTTCTTCTGTCCCCCGGACAGGTCTGACGTGGAGCGAGCGAATTT
>JANOOM010000789.1:0-1750 GCA_031421335.1 Armatimonadota bacterium | reverse complement strand
ACCGAACCGCCCATGCTGTACCGGCCTGCAAGAGGGGCGTGGGAACCGCTGCGTGTCAAGTTCGCGCGGCCTATAAGACGTTCTCTGCATTGACTTTCAACAGGCGCGGGCACTGGCCTGCCGGACTTTTCCCATTTACTGGGGGAAGGCCGGCAGGTCGCTCTGCGTTCACGAGGCAGTTACTTTTGATGCAGTCTGATCAAGAGAGAGACTTCCCATTGTTCCGACGGTTCACTGAGAAGGAGGCGGCGCAGGCGGAGATCGCCGCCTTGGTCCAGTTCGCTTTCTTCCGGCCACACCTCGCGGAACTCCTGGAAGCTACGGCGCGAGCGGAGATCGGCCTGATCGTGCTCAAGGGCGCGGCCCTGGCCGAGACGGTCTACGCGCGCCCCAGCCTGCGCCGGTTCGGGGACCTGGACGTGCTGGTGCGCCGGGCCGACACCGCCCGGGCCCGGACATTGCTGGAGGGGCTGGGGTACATCGCGGACCGCCTGCAATGGGCGGAGATCGAAGGCGGGCGCGACTGCCAGGCCAACTTCTTCAAGCACACCGGGCGCGGCTCGGTCGTCGTCGAGCTGCACACCGAGCTTATCAACAACGACCTCTTCTTCGGGCAGGTGCGCGTGGACGAGGGCGGCCTGTGGGGGCGGGCGCGGGCGGCGCGGCTGGCCGGGACGGCGGCCTTAGTGTTGGGGCCGGAAGACCAGATTTTGCACCTGTGCCTGCATCTGGCCGGGCACTATTTGGCCGCCCCGCAGTCGCTGCGCGACATTGCCCAGGTGATCCCGGCGGGCGCGGTGGATTGGGACCTCCTGGTCCGGCTCGCCCGCGCGGCGGGGGCGGGACCAGCCTGTTTCGCGGGCCTGCTGGCAGCGTCGCGGCTGGGGGGGGCGCCCGTCCCCGACGCCGTTCTGGACGCGCTGGCCCCTCGTTCGGGGCGTGTCCGCCTGGAACAGCTCGCACTGGCCCGCGCCGCCGACAGCTTCGAGGACCCCACCTGCGCTCGCACCGAGCGCCTGCGCCCCGCGCTGCTGTGGCACCTGCTCGGTAGCCCGGCGGCACGAGTCCGGGCAGCCCGGGGCATCGTGTTCCCGTCGCGGCAGTGGCTGCGGGCACACTATGCCCCCGAGCGGGTCGGCCCACTGCGCCCGCCACCGATGCTGTGGCTCCAGGCGGTCCATTGGGCTGCCCTGCTGCGCCGGGTCACGGGCCGCTAAGATCACGCGTCGGCTTGCCCAGCCGGTAGAACAGCAGGCCGAGAAGCACGCGCAGGGCGAGCGGCACGTTCTGGATCAGCTCATAAGCCAGCCGCTGGTGGCCGAAGCCCCCGGCAGGGCGTCGTCCGCCCGACCCGCCGTGCCAAACCAGCCGATGCCGGACCAGATCAACCCCACCGTCGCCAAAAGCGCCCACAGCGTGGTCAGCCCGCCCGCCCAGATCGGGTTGGAGGCCGTAGGGCAGGAAAAAGAAGACGCCAAGAAACGCCAGCCAGGTGAATTCCTGGGCGCCGTTCCTCGCGACCGCACCGATGGTGTCCATCCCGACCAGGATGCAGACGAGGTAGAAGAGGATGTCACGCGACCCAAAGTGGCTTTGCAGCTTTCCGCGCTCCTCCTGCGCCGCCTGCGTCGTGGCTGCGTCGGCATTCTCAGCAGTGCCTTCCAAGGCGCTTTCTTGTTCTTGCGTTCTGAGCATATCAAGGGGGCCTCAAGGGTGATTGTTTCGGCGGGCGGTTGAAACCGCGCCAACA
>JANOOM010000788.1:0-2195 GCA_031421335.1 Armatimonadota bacterium | reverse complement strand
CGGCTGATCGGGGTGTTCGTGGACAGCTACTGGGAGTTGTCGGCGGCGGAGATGGTGCGGTACGAGCGGACGTTGTCGGGGCTTGCCCCGGCGGACCGGGAGGAGACAATGGAGCTGATGACGAGCTGGGAGCGGGACGGTCTGACGCGGGGCATGGCCGAGGGCATCACGCAGGGCATCACGCAGGGCATCACAGAGGGCATCACGCAGGGCATCACAGAGGGCAAAGAGGCGCGGGTGGTGCGCCTGCTCCGGCGGCGGCTGGGGGCGGTGCCGGAAGGGGCGGAAGTGCGGCTGGGCTTGCTGTCGGCGGACCAGCTCGATGATTTGGGGGAAGCGCTGCTGGACTTCACGACGGTTTCCGACCTGGAGCAGTGGCTGGCGCGGCACCAGGGCGCCTGACGCCGACAATCAGCCGATCATTAACCGATTATCAGACGGGCCGCCGGACGGGGGCCGGCGGCCCTGCTCGACTTGCGGCCTACGAGGCGAGCTTTGCGGCCAGGTCGGTCTTCTCCCAGGCGAACCCGGCGTGGCCGAAGTGGCCGTTCTTGGCGGTCTGCGAGTAGACCGGCAGGGTCAGGGACAGGAGCTGGATAATGCCGCGCGGGGTCAGGTCGAAGTTCGCGCGGACCCGGCGGCTGATCTCGTCCTCGGCGATGGTGTTGGTGCCGAAGGTCTCCACCAAAACCGACACCGGCTCGGCGACGCCGATGGCGTAGGCCAATTGGATCTCGACCTTTTCGGCCAGCCCTGCCGCGACGATGTTCTTGGCGATGAAGCGGGCCGCGTAGGCGGCCGAGCGGTCCACCTTGGAGGGGTCCTTGCCGGAAAAGGCGCCGCCGCCGTGGCGGGCATAGCCGCCGTAGGTGTCCACGATGATCTTGCGGCCGGTCAGCCCGGTGTCGGCCTGGGGGCCGCCGATGACGAAGATGCCGGTGGGGTTGACGTGGTACTTGATTTCGTGCGTGATGTACTTCTCGTACTGCGCCAGAACCGGCTTGATGACGTGCTGCTGGACGAGCGCCTGGACGTCGGCCTGCTTCAGCTCGGGGTCGTGCTGGGCCGAGAAGACGATAGTGTCGATGCTTTGCGGCTTGTCGGTGGCCGGGTCGTAGGCGACTGTCACCTGCGACTTGGCATCGGGACGCAGGCCCAGCGCCCCGCCCCGGCGGACCTGGGCGTAGCGGGCGGTCAGCTCGTGGGCGATGGTGATGGGCAGGGGCATCAGCTCGGGGGTCTCGTTGACGGCGAAGCCGAACATCATGCCCTGGTCGCCCGCGCCTTGGGCCTTGTCGCCCTTGGCGCCGGCGTCCACGCCGACGCTGATATCGGGGGACTGCCTTTGGAGGGCGATCATAACGCCGGTCGTGTCGCCGTCGAAGCCGTACTCAACTTTGGTGTAGCCGGCGTCCCTGATGGCGGCCCGGACGACGTCGGGGATCTCGACGTAGCCTTTGGTCGTGACCTCGCCGGCGATCACGGCGAGGCCGCGCGTCAGCAGGGTCTCGACGGCGACGCGGCTGGCGGGGTCCTGCTCCAGCAGTTTGTCCAAGATGGCGTCGCTGATTTGATCGGCGAGCTTGTCGGGGTGGCCCTCGGAGACGGACTCGGAGGTGAACAGTTTAACGTCGGGCATGGTGTGGTCGGCTTCCTTCCTCGGTGCGTGTGCAAAGAATAGGGAGCAGCGGCGGGGTTATCAAGGGGTCTGGGAAGAAAGCGCAAGCGGGTCGTACCCGGAGGGCACGTCGCGGTCGCTGGCTTCTTATCTTGCGCGACCACCCTTTCCCCGAGCCTTGCAGCTTTAGGACTAGGATGCGCGCCGGATTTAGCACCTGCCTCAGCGCCGAATCCGTGGGATGGTTCGGGGTGCCGAGGTGGTTGTTGTGGTTTCGTCGGGCCGGTCCCTCCACCACTCTTGATAAGACGTCGTGCTACGCTATGCGGTTGTCTGGTATTATGATAGCATGAGGCGGGGCGGTTTGTCAACCGGCACAAATGCCGGCATTGACTTACGCGCCGAAGATGTTGGAGCGTTTGCGGCCCGTCCCCCTCGCCGCCCGCGAGGGCCTCCCGGAACCGCGCGTCAAGGTCGGCAACTACAGCATCACCCAGAACGGCTCTGCCGCCGACAAGACGGCCAAGGACAACAACTTCCGGGGCGAAACGGTCTTCAATAATACGCTGTATGTGGC
>JANOOM010000787.1:0-3516 GCA_031421335.1 Armatimonadota bacterium | reverse complement strand
GGCGTCGCGGGCAAGGTGCCGAGAACGCTGAACCTCCCGGCCGGCACGCTGGGGGCCGGCGGAGCGGCGGGGATCGTGGCATCCGATGAGTTCGACCGGAAGCCCGGTCAGCCCGCATTCCCGCTGGCGTGGCAGTGGAATCACAACCCGGACGACAGGTACTGGTCACTCACCCGGCGCCCCGGCTTTCTGCGGCTCACGACCGGCAGGGTGGACGCCGATTTCCTGTCCGCGCGTAATTCCCTCACCCAACGGACCTTCGGCCCCGAGTCTTCAGGCACAGTCGCCCTCGACGTGAGCGGCATGAAAGACGGCGACTTCGCGGGCCTCGCCGCATTGCAGAAGGGATACGGATTCGTCGGGGTCAAGAGGGTCGGCGGCGCCAACTTCATCGTCATGGTCAGCGCCCGGTCAGACTCTCCGGCAGAGGCGCAGAGCGTGCCGCTCACCTACAAAATGGTCTTCCTGAAGGTGGACTGCGATTACAAGAACAAGGCGGACAAAGCCTACTTCTCCTACAGCCTCGACGGGAAGGAGTGGACGCCGATCGGGCAGCCGCTCCAGATGGTCTACACCCTTCCGCATTTTATGGGCTACCGCTTTGCGCTGTTCAACTACGCGACCAATACTTCGGGCGGCTTCGTGGACTTCGACTACTTCCGCGTGAGCGACAAGATCGCCGCCGCAAACAGGGCCGCCGCCGCTGACTGACAGCTCCGCAGCAAAAACTAAAGAAGGGCAGGCGTGAGCCTGCCCTTTTCGCCGTTTCTGCCTGCCCCCGTGTGACAACAATCGTGCCGGGGTATCTTCTAGTATCGCCCAAACCGTCTGTCCTGATGCGGGGTGAAAATAATCATATAAATATTGTGACTTTTGGCACACTGAAACCCGTAGAAGAAGGTATCCTATGGTAGAACGTATTACGGCTTACCTGGGCCTCGGCACGAACCTGGGGGACCGGCAGGGAAACATCCAGATAGCCTTGCGAAAACTGGCCGAACTGCCGACAATGGAGATTGGCCGCGTCTCGTCCCTGTATGAGACCGCGCCGGTGGGCGTCACGGACCAGCCGGACTTCCTGAACGTCGTCGCTGCCGTCCGGACGGGTCTCGGCCCGTTGGAGACGCTGGACGTTCTGCTGCACATTGAAAACCAGATGGGCCGAGTGCGAACCGAACGCTGGGGGCCGCGCGTTATAGACCTGGACCTGCTTCTGTACGGCGGCGAGCGGGTCTCCTCCTCCCGCCTGACCGTGCCGCACCCGCGCCTGCGCGAACGGGCCTTCGTCCTGATTCCGCTGGCCGAGATCGCGCCCGAGATGAGGCTGCCGGGGGGTAAAGAGCGGGCCGCCGAACTCGCGAAAGTTTTTTTACAGGATTCCTGTAGCGAAGGGAACATTCGGCGCATCGGCCCCGTCTAAGAGTGGCTACTGCACTGCGCGTCTCCCGACGGCAGCTTATGGTGGGATCATGATCTATTCGTACCAAGCCAAGGACCAGACCGGGCGCACCGTCACCGGCTCGCTGGACGCGCCCGACGAGCGCAGGGCGGCCCAGGAGATCCGCGACATGGGGTATTTCCCCATGCGCCTTGCGCCCCAATCGGGCGGGGCGGCCACATTGGCGCCCGAAACCGGCTCGCCCTTCGGCGGAGCGCCCCCTCGTCGAGAGACGGCGCGGACGGCACCTTCGGCGCCATGGCTGCTGGTGCGCCTCGTTTACCCGATCTGGTCGGGAGTGGGACTGCGCGACCTGTCACTTTTCTACCGGCAGTTCTCGGCCATGCTCAATGCCGGGGTGCCGATCTACCAGTGCCTGACCTCGCTCACCCAGCAGGCCAGCAACGGCCGGCTGCGGACCTACCTGTCCCGCATCAGCGCCCGCGTCCTGGAAGGGGCGATGCTGACCGAGGCGTTCGCCGAGTTCCCCTGGGTCTTCACGGACTTCCACCGGGCGATGATCGCGGCGGGCGAGAAGAGCGGGCGGCTGGACGTGATGATGTCGCGGCTGGCCTCCGCCTTGGAGCAGGAGTACGCCCTGCGGGCGGTCATCAAGCGCGAGACGACATGGCCGGTCATGACGCTGGTGGGGAGTTTCCTGATACCACCGCTCGTAGACCTGGTCGTCCTGCACAGCATTCGGCTTTATGTCCACGATGCGCTCCTGCCGTTGTTTTATTGGGGCGCCGCCATCCTGGGCGTTTTCGTCCTGACCCGCCTGCTTTCGCAGTTTAAGGTGGCCTACGACGGGCTGCTCGCCCATCTGCCCGGCATCGGCGGTGTAGTTCGCATGATCGGTCTGGCACGTTTCAGCCGGGTCATGGCCTCGCTGTATGCGGCCGGCGTCTCCATCCCCGAGGCTCTGCGGGCGGCGGCGGCGGCGACTGGCAACGCCTACATGGAGAACCGCATGGTGTCGGCAGTGCCGGCCTTGCAGGGCGGGCGCGGCATCGCCGAGGCGCTCGTGGCGACTCGCATCTTCCCGCCGATGGTGGTCTCCATGCTGGGGACCGGCGAGCAGACCGGCAGCCTGGACATGACGATGGATAAGGTCGCCGAGTATTATGAGCAGGAATCGGCGGTCAAGCTGCACCAGCTCTGCGTCTCACTCGGCGCTCTGATCACGATGATCGCCGGCATCCGGGTCTTGCAGGAGCTGATCAAATTTTACACGGGCTACTTCGACAAGATGAACACGATGGCCGACCCGGACGCCCCCTAGTTTACAGCGACAGAGGAGAAGCGCGCATTCCTTATTTTATTTTTCCGTTCGCGCGCCCATCCGGAGAGTGAGGCAAGACCACACGACCGTTTTCACGACCGTCCCACGGGACCAGCATTCATTTCTGTCCATTCGGAGCATATCACGATGAGCATGCAGCGAAATTATTACGAGATCCTGGGCCTCCCCCAAGCGGCGTCCACGGACGAGATCAAAAAGAAGTACCGGGAGCTGGCGCGCGTCTGGCACCCCGACGTGGTCAAAGACAAGAGCATGGGTCAACGCGTCTTCTCGCAGATCAACCAGGCATACCGCGTTCTGGGAGACGCCGAGCGGCGCGCGCAGTACAACTCGACATTGGCACAGGCCGCCCGCCCTTCCACGAACGGTGCGAGGCCGAACGGCATGGGGTCGAACGGCAGCGCGCCTTACGCCAACGGGAACGGCACTGCGGCTTATGCCAACGGCAACGGGGCCGCCCAGCAGACCACGACACCCCCGCAGCCCCCGAGTGCCCAAAAGCTTGAGGCGATCGCCGGGCTTCTGAGCCACGCAGACAACGCGATCATGGCCGGCAAGCCCGTCGAGGCAGGCGCGTTCTGCATGAAGGTACTGGAGATAGACCCGCGCAGCGCGCGCGCCCTGGATATCTTCGGGGACGCGCTGCTCCAGCAGGGCCGGCGCGAAGACGCCGCCGTCCAGTACCGGAAGGCCCTTCAGGTCGCGCCCAGCCATTCCATTCAGTCCAAACTGGCCCGGCTGGATCAGGCTGCGACCTCGAACCGGACCAATCCGA
>JANOOM010000786.1:0-2058 GCA_031421335.1 Armatimonadota bacterium | reverse complement strand
GTTCGGGCGACTGTCCGCCCGAGAGGAACGTGATCCCCGGCACAGCGGCGGGAACGGTCCGCAGGAGACACGTCAGGGTGGCGTCCGCCACCGCCTCCACTGTCTCTTGATCAGGGCAGCTTAATCCCGGAAGCACCATGTTGGGCTTGAGAAGCATCCCCTCCAGCATCACCCCCTGCGTCTCAAGCTGGTGGAAGACTGTTCGCAGGACCTCCTGCGTGACCTCGCGGCACCGGTCCAACGTATGGTCACCGGCCATCAGCACTTCCGGCTCGATGACGGGGACCAGACCGGCCTCTTGGCAGAGCGCGCCGTAGCGGGCCAGCGCCTGGGCGTTTGCCTCGACACACGCCCGGCTCGGGAGTCCACTGCTAAGAGAAATCACGGCACGCCACTTGGCGAAACGGGCGCCCATCTCGGAGTATCCGTGCAGGCGCTCGCGCAGCCCGTCCAGCCCTTCCGTGATCTTCTCGCCGGGGTGACCGGCCATGTCTTTGGCCCCCGTGTCCACTTTGATGCCTGGGATGATGCCGGCGTCTGCAATGACTTGGAGGAACGGAGTGCCGTCTCTTTTCCCTTGGCGAATGGTCTCGTCATAGAGGATCGCGCCGCTGATAGACTCGCCGAGGCCGGGCGTGGTCACGATCAATTCGCGGTAGGCACGACGGGCCTCCTCGGTCTGGGGAATTCCCAGCGCAGCAAACCGTTTATTGCACGTGGGATTACTCTCGTCCATCGCCAGCAGGCCCTTATCGCCCGCGACCAGCGCCCGCGCGGTGTCCATCAAAGTGTGAACGTTCATCAGTGTGTCTCCCGACTCTCCAGATTTTCTACTTCCGCAAGGCGACGCCGGAAGCGCTTGTCGCCTTTGAAGTGGGCGGCTAGGAGCGTCTGTACCAGATCCCAGGCTTGTGCCTTTCCAGTGACTTGACCGCCCAGGCACATCACGTTCAGGTCGTCGTCCTCGACCCCCTGGTGGGCGGAGTAGGATTCCGTGACCAGCGCCGCGCGCACGCCGGGTACCTTATTGGCGGCGACACAAACCCCGACCCCGCTGCCGCAGATGGCTAGCCCGCGCGTGACCTCGCCTGCCGCCACCGCCCTGGCGAGGGGCACCACGAAATCGGGGTAGTCATCTCCTGAGACAAGCTTACCGGCGCCGAAATCCACGACGTCATAGCCGGCCGTCTTCAGGTCCAGTGTCATCTGCTGCTTCAACTCAAATCCGCCGTGGTCAGCCGCTACACCGATACGCATCATTTCTCCTCCTCGCTTGATCGCAGAAGCCCCGACCCTTCGCCCAACCAATTCCTTGCCTCGGCGAAGTCGGCATGATCGAAGTAGTGTGTGGTCGCTTTCGTGAACGGTTTGAAGAACACCGCCATCCCGTGCTGCCACTGTGCTTCCCCGACCATGGCAAGGCGATCGATGTCTGCGAAGTGTCTCAGGTCGAACTTGACGTCCTCCCACATCGCGCCGGCGTCCCAACCGTGGAAGTCAGTCATGTCGAACAGCACGCGCAGTTTCCTATGCTGCTGGAGAAGTCGCTCGAATTCGCTCCCCAGACCCGCATAGTCCGCCTTGACCAGCGTGCCGCTTACATGAATGACGACGATCTTCCCGCCATTTTCTTCATCAAGTCGGATCGGCATTTTGCCCCCACTTCCAGTCGCGGATTTCCGGCAGGTCCTCGCCGTGCCTGTCGATGTAGTGCTTGTGCTCGATCAGCTTGTCCTGCATCTGCTGCTTCAGATAGGCTCCTGGGGACCCCAGGTGGGGCAGGCGGTCCACCACGTCTTGGACCGGGTGGAACCGGTCCAAGTCGTTCTGCACCCGCATGTCGAAGGCCGTGGTGATGGTGCCCTCTTCCTTGTAGCCCCGGACATGAAGGTTCCGGTTGGTCCGGCGGTACGTCAGCCGGTGAACCAGCCAGGGGTAGCCGTGGAAGCCGAAGACGATATGCTTGTCTTTGGTGAAGAGGGCGTCGTACTCGATCTCGCTCAGGCCATGTGGGTGTTCGCTCGCCGACTGTAGCTTCATCAGATCAACGACATTGAT
>JANOOM010000785.1:0-6913 GCA_031421335.1 Armatimonadota bacterium | reverse complement strand
GCTCGTGGCTCACCTACGGCGGAGCGACCGAGGACGCGGCGGCGCGTGCCTGTATCGAGAAGGCTTATGACCTGGGCATCAACTTCTTCGACACCGCCAACGTCTATGTGCGCGGCAAGTCCGAGGAGGTCGTCGGCTCGGCGCTTTCGGCCTACGCCCGCGACTCGTACTTCCTCGCTACCAAGGTCTTTTTCCCGATGGGCGACGGCCCCAACGACCGCGGGCTGTCCCGCAAGCATATCTTCGAGCAGTGCCACTTGTCGCTCAAGCGGCTCGGCACCGACTACATTGACCTCTACCAGTGCCACCGCTATGACAGCGAGACGCCCCTGGAAGAGACCCTGGTCGCCCTCGACGACCTGGCCCGTCAGGGCAAGATCCTCTACGCGGGCGTCTCCGAATGGAGCGCGGCCCAGATGGGGCAGGCAATGGACTATGTCCGGGCCAAAGGCCTGCACCCCATCGTTTCCAACCAGCCCTACTACAACATGATCGGGCGCGGCATCGAGAACGAAGTCATCCCCCTGTGCGAGCGCGAGGGCATTGGCCAGGTCGTCTTCTCGCCACTGGCTCAGGGCGTTTTGACGGGCAAATATAAGCCCGGCCAGGCCCTGCCCGAGGGTAGCCGCGCCGCCGACCCCGGCCAGAACATGTTCATGAACGGCGGCAAGCTTGACGACGACGTGCTGGTCAAGGTCGAGAAGCTGGCCGAGATCGCCTCGGGCGCGGGCATGTCCATGGCGCAGCTCGCCCTCGCCTGGTGCCTGCGGCAGCCTAACGTCAGCAGCGTCATCATCGGTGCTTCCCGCCCCGACCAGGTGGAAGACAACGCGGGCGCGTCCGGCAAGACGCTCTCCGCCGACGTGCTGGCCGCTATTGACGAGACCCTGGCGGGCACGCCCTCCCCGCGCTAGCGTTCTGTGGGCCTGGCGCTCGGCGCCGGGCCGCTTTCCAGGAGGCGACACTCATGCCCGACAAACAAGACATCACGGTCTTCCCCAGTCAGGATGCCCTTTCCAATCACGCCGCCGACCTTCTCGTGCGGGCCGCGCGCGGGGCCATCGCCGCACGCGGGCGCTTCTCCGTCGCCCTTACCGGCGGGTCCAGCCCGCACAAGACCTACGAGCTTCTGGCACAAGCGCCAAGGTCGGGACAGATAGATTGGGCCAGCGTCTTCATCTTCCTGGGCGACGAGCGGTTCGTTCCCGAGGACGATGACCGGTCCAATTATGGCATGTGCCGCCGGCTCCTGCTGGACCATGTACCGCTCAAGGCCGACCAAACCTTTCCCATCCGCACAAACGCCGCCACGCCGCAGGAGGCCGCCGACCAATATGCGGGAACGCTTGCGCGCGTCTTTAGCCTCCCCGTTGACGGCCCGCCGCCCGTCCTGGATCTGGTCCTGCTCGGCATGGGCGACGACGGCCACTGCGCGTCCTTGTTTCCAGGCATGCCCACGCTGCAAGTCACCGACCGCTGGGTCGTGCCCAGCCCGCCCGGCACCCTGCCGCCGCCCGTGGACCGCGTCACCTGCACGCTCCCCGTGCTGAACGCCGCCCGGCAGGTCGTCTTCCTGGTCAATGGCGAGAAGAAGGCCAAGGCCGTGCGCGACATTTTCGAGGGCGGGGCGGAAACGGAACAGCACCCGGCAGGGGGCGTCAACCCGACCGCAGGGACGCTGACCTGGCTACTGGACGAGACGGCCGCCCGGCTGCTGACCAAGTGACGCTGCCCTCGTTGGAAGAGGCGTGGCAGCAGACCGCCGCCCGCACGGGCCTCACCGGGCCGGGGGCAGGGGCAGTCTACCAAGACCTGTGCCGCCGCTACTCCGAGCCGGGCCGTGCGTATCATAACCTTGGCCATGTCGCCGCCACGCTGAAGACCATTTCTGAGTTCAGGGGCCTGGTGCGGGACGACGTGGCCCTTCGCCTCTCCGTCTGGTTCCACGATGCTGTCTACGACAGCCGGCGCATCGACAACGAGGAGAAAAGCGCGGCCTATGCGATGGCCGCGCTGAAGGGTGGGGCGTGTGACCCGCTGCGGATGCGCGTCATGGTGCTAATCGGCAAGACCAAGACCCACGAGGCCCCAGCGGGCGACTCGGATTGCCAGATATTACTGGACGCCGACCTCGCCGTCCTCGGTTCGAGCGCGGACGACTATGACCGCTACGCTGGAGCCATCCGCGAAGAATACGCCTCGGTGCCGGAGGCCGACTACCGTGCGGGCCGCCGCCGGGTACTGGAGAGCTTTTTAGGCCGCGAGCGTCTATCTCACACGGCCCCCCTGTTCGAGTAATATGAGCAGGCGGCGCGTGCCAACCTGCGGCGGGAGATCGAGTGTCTGACGAACCCAAACAACCGCTGACGGGGGGCAGCAATGTCCGGGACCACCTCGCCAACGAGCGCACGTTCCTGGCCTGGGTGCGGACATCCATCGCCCTGCTCGGCTTTGGCGTCCTGATCGCCAAGCTGCGCTTCCTGGAGGCCGCGCCGCGCGCCGGGGCCGGCTCGACCCGGCTGGGGCTGGCATTCGCCGGGGCAGGCGTGCTCACCCTACTGCTGGCCGCTTGGCACTACGACCGGACGAGACGGATGATAGATGGGGGCGAATACCGGGCCGCCGCGCACCTCATCTTCGTGTTTGCCGCCGCCGTGTTCGCCCTGGGATTAGCGAGTGTCCTTTATTTGCTGACGATCTCTCGATAATTCCTTGCGGCTGGTCGCACAAATCCGACGAATTTGGGCTACAATAACAATTATGGTTTTGCCGCTCACGCGCGTCGTCAGCATGAAGTTCCAGATCGTCGGTCGTCAGCTCCGCGAGGTGTCTCAGTCGTGGCTCCGCCGCACCCCGCCCGTGCCGCCCGTCGAGGCCGAGTCCGGCACCCCCGCCCACGCCTACAGCCACCTGCACAAGAGCGGCGAGATGAACCACATGGGCCGCCACGCCTGCGACGTCTGCGCCGCCGAGATGCGCCTCGCCCCCGCCACGGATGTCGGCGACGGCACGATCGCCGGCCCGCGCTACCACTGGCTCTGTCCCGGCTGCGGTGCGAAGGACGAAACCAGCTTCCGCATCTGCCGCTGCGGGCGCCAGACCGTGCTGGAAAAGCATGCCGCGAGCGCCCGCGAGCTGCCCGTCAGTCTCAATGCCGGCGGCTGCACCGAGTGCGAGCGCTGCGTTGTCTGCGACGGCGTGCTCGCCGTTGGCAACCTGCGCTGGTTCTACGGGCGCTGGACCCACCTTTATCCCGACACCGAGGTGGACCGCAATACCCAGCAGCAGTACGCGGTGACGCGCGAGCGATCCAAGCACTACGGCTTCCACTGCCACTTCTCCTGCTCCGAAAAGGACGCCGAGGTCGCCGCCCGCCACCTGACGGCGATCACCCCCGACTGGCATGTGCAGGGCATGGCCGCACAGCGCAAGGAAGAAATCAAGCGGCTCTACAAAGAAGGCCGCTGCCGCGTCTGCCGCGCCCGTTTGGACTGGTGGAGCCGCGTCCTAGACCGCGATGAGCATCCGAAATGCTCTGCACAACCCCCGAACCCGTCATAATATCCGCTCCACCAGCCCGTACCCGACCAGACCCCCGAAGATCGTCCCCAGCCCGCCGATCAGCCCCGCCGCCGCCGCGTCACGCCAGGTGGTTCCGGCCCGCATCGCCCAGGCCGCCAGAGGCCCCAGCGTCAGGCCGATCAAAAGCTCCGCCACGATGATGTAGAGCGGCGTGTGGCCCAGCATCCGGCAGTGCGCGTAGCGCCACCAGTGTGCATGATAGGCCATTTCTTCATAGAAGGGGATGTTGACTGCCCCGAGCAGGGCCGTCAGCGCCATCCCCGCCGCTGTCCCCAGGCGGGCCATCATCCGCCGCCCCAGGTAGCCAATCTGGGCGGCGACCACGAGCCAGGCCGTCGGCATCCAGAACGGCGACAAGCCCAGCAGCGGGCTGTGAGCGACCGAGTAGTCCAGTGTCCCAGTGTAACGGACGCATAGGGCGTCGGCGGCAAGCTCCGTCACGCCAAACCCCAGCCCGAACAACAGCAGCCGCGCCAAGACGGCGTCCCGGTAGTACGCGACGTGTCCGAGGAACACGCTCAGGCTGACGGCGTTCAAGGCCAAGGCGGTGCGCCCGTCCGACCAGGGCCGGTCCCGCAGCACGAGCACGGTCACGACCGAGAGGGCGACCGTCACCAGCACTGTTCGCAGGCGGGCGCGCTCCCGGGCGTCCTCCGGAGTCATTGCAGTCCCGCTTCCAGTGAGGCGCGCAGCAGCCGGAACACCGAGATGGCGAGCGCGGCGACGATGACGACCAGCACCCACCATGCCGTGCGGGCGGAAAAAGCGCGCGAGCGCAGGCGCCGCCGGAACCAGCCCCTGAGGGGACGCTTTGGCGTGCGGAGCGGCGACTTGGGGGAAGAAGAAACCAGTTTCATGGGCTGTACTCAGTCGCTGTAACGCCAATTCGCGCCCAGCGGTTCGCGCCCCGTCCTGCTGCCGCCGTAAAACGGCGCGATTGCTGGTATCATAAAAGCGATGATCGTTCAGAGACAGGGGCTGCGGCAGTTAGACTGGACCATTCTGGGCAGCGTGCTGCTGATCTGCCTCGGCGGCATCCTCGCCATTAAGAGCGCGCGACACCTGGATTTGCACCCGCTCGACCTCGTCCACAAGCAGATGGTCGGCATGCTGCTGGGCGTCGCAGCGGCCATCGCCCTGGCGCGGTCGGACTATGAGATCCTGCTCAAGCGCTTCGCTCGCTATCTGTATCCCCTGAACTTGTTCCTGCTGCTAGTCGTGCGGTTCATTGGCCACGCCTCGCACGGGGCCGCCCGCTGGATACCGCTGGGGCCGGTTCAGATCCAGCCCTCTGAGTTTGCCAAGGTCATCCTGATCGGGACGCTGGCGCTCTTTCTATCCCGCAACAGCGAGACGATCGGGGAGTGGCGGACCGTCTTCAAATCGCTCGCCCATATCGGCGTGCCGGCGCTGCTGATCGCCGCCCAGCCGGACCTGGGCACGGCCCTGGTGCTGCTCGCCATCTGGTTCGGCATGATGGTCATCGCGGGTGCGAGCTTCAAGCACCTGTCGCTGCTGCTGCTGGCGGGCGTCGTGCTGTTCGCGGGCGTGTGGCACTTCAACCCCGGCCACGTCTTGAAGGACTACCAGAAAAACCGCCTGCAAGTCTTCCTGAACCCCGACGCCGACCCGCACGACACGGGCTATCACCTGCACGAAAGTGAGATCGCCATCGGCGCGGGCGGGGCGGGCGGCGAGGGCTACCAGAAGGGGACGCAGGCCAACGGCAAGTTCATCCCAGAGCAGCACACCGACTTCATCTTCACCATCGTTGGTGAGGAAGGCGGCTTCGTCGTCTGCCTCGCCCTGCTCGCCCTGTACCTGCTCCTGCTGGAGCGGGGCGTGGCCGTGATGGCGGACTGCGACGAGGTCCTGGGCCGGCTCGTCGCGGCCGGTGTCCTGTCCATGCTGCTCTTCCATGTCGTGGTCAACGTCGGCATGACCATAGGCATCATGCCCGTGGTGGGCGTCCCGCTGCCGTTCTTCTCGTATGGCCTGAGCAGCCTGCTGGTGAACTTGACCGCCGTTGGGCTGCTGCTTTCGGTGGCCGCGCGCCGCCATCAGATGATGTTTTGACGATTTGGTGGCAAAAAGGGGTATAAGTGAAATATTCTAAGGACACAGGAGACCAGCGGATTTGTCACGTTTGCGCCTCCCACTCGTCATTTGCGCCTGCTGCCTCTTCTGGGCCGCCCTCGGCGCGCTCTTCGGTACGCTCGGCGGGCACCCACTGGGGGGCCTGATCTTCGGTTTGCTGTTCGGCGTCGGCTACGTCGTCTTCGGCTCCTGGGCGGCGGAGAAGTTCCCGCTGGACGTCTGGGACGCACGGCTGCTGGAAAACGTCCACGCCCCTAAGCTCTACGAGATGATCCACGAGCTGAGTGAGCGGGTGGGCATGGAGGCCCCGATCCTCTATTATTCCACGCGCCCGGAGCCGAACGCCTACGCCCTGGAGCGGCGCGAGGGTGATCCGGTCATCGTGGTGACGAACGGCCTCACCCGGCACTTGGACAAAGACGAAGTGCAGGCGGTGATGGCCTTGATGGTCGCGCGCCTCGCCTCTGGGGCGATGCCATCCTGGACCGTTGCCTCCACTCTGGCTGGCCTGCCGCTGCAACTGGGGCTGGGCCTGCGCCGCCGGGGCCTGGACGGACCGGGGAACGCTCTCCTGATTTTGTTCGCTTACCCCGCCGCTGCCCTGGCTCGTCTGGGGTGGGACGCTAAAGTCGTCACGGCGGCAGACCACCACGCCGCTCACCTAGCCGAAGTGCCGGGCGCCTTCAAAGATGCCCTCGTCAAGATCAAGTCCGGTCAGGGGGAGGATATCGCCTGGGCGGGCAACCCGACCACCGCCATGCTGTTCGCCGCCCCGCCGCTGCCCGACGCGCCGCCCGGCGCCCCACTTTGGCGCACCGTGCTTTCCGCGTTCCCGTCGGGCAATCCGGACGTCGCCGCCCGCGTAGCCCGGCTCCCCGCCTCCCCGTCCCGGCCCCCCGTCTCGCCGGGGTCAGACTCGACGGATGCGGCGCGGCAGACGCTGCACTAGACGAAAAAGTAATGAACGACACACCGACCTCCGACGCCCTTCTCTGGGAGGCCCTGCCGGACCTGAACCTGAACATCGCCCAGACCGCCGCCCTCTGCGGGATTTCCGTTCGCCAGCTCGGCTACTGGACCCAGCAGGGCTACGTGGCCGCCCAAGGGCAGGGCGCCCGTCGCACCTACGGCCTGGAAGCCGTGCGGCGCGTGCTCGCTATCCGCAAGGCGATGGACGGCGGCGCTTCGTTGCGCCAGGCTCGAAACCAGGCGCAGGGCCTGGTTTCGAGCCTGG
>JANOOM010000784.1:0-2421 GCA_031421335.1 Armatimonadota bacterium | reverse complement strand
CGGCCCCGCTGCGCGGGCGGCGCCATGCAGTTGGAGACAAACACATCATGAAACGAACGACATCACAGACACTCCTCGCGGGCCTGCTTGCGGGCAGCCTGGTCATGCCCGCCCTGGCCCAGTCGGGCAGCGGGATCGAGTTCCAGTCGCCCCAGCACCGGATCGCGGCCGGAACCACCGTCAAGGTCAAGCTGCTTGAAAACCTCAGCTCTGCGGACGCCAAGACTGGCGACCGTGTCCGGGTTCAGGTCGCCGGGGACGACACCAGCGGCATCCCCGCCGGCGCCATCTTCAACGGGCGGGTGGCGAATGTGCGGCCCGCCACCCCTAAGGAGGCGGGCGTTCTGCGCGTGAACTTCGGTTCGGGCGGCGGCAGCGCTTATACGGCTTCTTCCGGCACAGCCACGGTGCAGCTCCTGGGCAGAAAGCCTGTGTCCGACAAGTCTCAGTACGGCACGATCGGGGCCGCGGCGGGGGCGCTGCTCGGCCTCTCTCGCAAGCGCAAGCTCGGGGACGCCATCGGCGGTGCGATCCTGGGCGGCGCGGCAGGCTACGGCGCGAACCAGCTCCAGAAGAAGTCCGCCAGCGATGTCTCGCTGAAGCGCGGTGACGAGATCTCCATCAAGCTGACCCGGCCGCTGACGATGCGGACGGAGATCGTCAGCCCGTATTAGGGCAGGCCCAGGCAGCAGAAACCGCCCCCACGCTCTCAGCGTGGGGGCGGTTTCATGATTGGAGTGAGGCGACGTTGACTTTGCTGTTCGCCTCTGCTGAAATGACCATGAACCATAATGGCGGAGGTTGGCCAGAGGGTAATGAAGGTGCGTACAATCGTCAAGCAGCTTGAAGACGATGGCTGGGTTTTCGTCCGGCGTGGTGGTCGCAGCAGCCACCGCATAGACAAAAAGGCAGGCATTGCGAACGAGATCTCTGTTTCCGGTGAAGACAGCAAGGATGTGTCACCGGGGCAGCTTCAGGACATCCGCAGAAAGTCGGGGTTGCCGCTACGATGACACTCACAGTGGTTGTGGAAAAAGCTCAGGAGAACTGGGGGGCCTATGCTCCTGACCTGGAAGACGCGGTGATAGCCACCGGCGACACGCGCGAGGAAGCCATTCAGAACTTTCGGGACGCCCTGCTTGACCTCTTCGACTACAAGCGCGAGCAGGGGCGAGTCGCGCCTGACGTAACGGCCCTCGAAGTCCGCGACATACGCGAGATCGGGACACTGGAGACAAGGATGGCCGTTCCTATTTAGCGCGTTTTAATAGACCTCTTGCATAAAAACCTATCTCGAAACTCGTCTACGGGCCTGCGAAAGGCCTTAAAATGGCTTCTGTGGCATTTTGAGATAGACTGTAAGCCATAACGGCATACAAAATGTCCCCGGCATTTTTCGCCATCCACCCCGGCAGTAAAGCCGCAAACTTGCGCGACCCCAGCCCACGGGGCAATTAGCAGACTCCTCTGTTCGTAATCTCCGCAAAGATACCTGTTTCTTCACAACTTTTTACCCAAAACCTCTTTTCCGAGCGATTTGAAACGCTGGTGATACGGTAGCCCTGTAGAATAAGGATGTTTTAATCGCTTCTGTTTCTTTTATGCTCCCTGGAGAGGACTTTTCTCATGCAAACGCGACCCTCCACATTAGAAAATGCGACCAGCATCAGCAACACCGGCTATATCGTCGGTTACGGGCGGACAAACACAGACCACATCTTGGCGTTTGTGCTGACGCCGAGCGGCGGTCTTCAGCCCCCGATCAATCCCGTCCCCGAAGCGTCGACGACGGTCTCGCTGGGCGTACTGCTGATGCTTGGTCTCGGCGGCGTATTGGTTGCCCGGAAGAACGCCGCCCGCGCCGCTTAACGTTCTCGCTCTCAGTTCTCATCATCTCGATAGAAAGCCCCCTACTATGAAAACCTTTTCTTCTTCTTCGCCCGCCTCCCTCCTGGGGCTAGCAACACTTGCCCTGCTCGGTCTTGCGGCGGCTCCGGTCCACGCCCAGACGCAGGACTTGTTTGTGTCCAACCTGGGTGGTAGCAACGGCACGGGTGGTAGCACCATCTCGCGCTTCGCCGGGACCGGGCCGGGCACGTTCAGCACCACGGCCATCCCGCTCTCCGGCGGCCTGAGCACTCCGGCGGGCC
This sequence comes from Armatimonadota bacterium, assembly GCA_031421335.1. Lineage (GTDB taxonomy): Bacteria > Armatimonadota > Armatimonadia > Armatimonadales > Capsulimonadaceae > JANXMY01. Next base: position 271 of record JANOOM010000784.1, on the reverse strand, counting down.
TGGCCTTCGACGCCAAGGGCAACCTGTTCGTCGCGAACTCCACCGGCAGTGACAGTATCACCGAATTCGCGGCAGGGGCCACGCCCGGCACCTTCGGAACAGGTAAGGTCGTACTCAATGGCGGCGGCCTGAACGCGCTGACAGGCCTGGTCTTCGACGCGCGCGGCGACCTGTTCGCCGCGAATGCCCACGGCGACAATATCACCGAGTTCGCGGCGGGGGCCACGCCCGGCACCTTTGGGGCGGGCACGGTCGCACTGACGGGCGGCGG
>JANOOM010000783.1:0-2438 GCA_031421335.1 Armatimonadota bacterium | reverse complement strand
GGGGCGCGTCTTCGGTCATCAGGGTCAGGTAGGGGGCGACGAAAGCCCATTCATCATCAGTGACATCACTGGGGTAAGGCTTGCGGGTGGACATACAAACGAAACACTTGCAAGCCAGCCAAAGTGCCTAACACCCTCTAGCGCCCAGATCAAGCTCGGGGCCAGCCAGCTCAAGGGGCTGGTCGGCAGCTACACCGGGCCGGGGCCGCATTACGACGTTTCTTATAGCGGAGGCACCACCACCGTCAACAGCAACCCCCCGACCCCGTACAGCAGCAGCACCTCCACGAGCGCCCCCGGCGCGTGGGGCGGCGGGGCCTACACCTACTTCACCACTAGCGGCGGCTCCATCACCTGCGCCGGCCAGATCACCGCCAACTTCACCTGGAACGGCGGCCCCAACAGCGCCCCCGCTCCGCCCGCCGGGTCGGTGGTCGTGACCGAGACTGCCAACGCTTATTGGAGCGGCCCCGGCAGCAAGGGGGACTGCGGCCTCCCCAACCCTACCACCCCCGGCAGTTCGCCGCCGAGCCAGACGGCGACGCGCTACTCGGTTCAGGGCGGCCCGAGCTTCAGCGTCACCGCCACCCCCACGGCGTCCGCCAGCGGCTTCGCCCTCTCCGGCAACTCGCCCCTCAGCGCCAACGCCTTCGTGGGCTACACAGCTACCCTCTCTGTCGCCACCATGAATTTGGATGGTGCGATTCTAGATAGCAACGGCAACTACAACATTCTAGTCGGGCAGGGTTGCGGAGTCAGTGTGCCGGCGCTCTCTGCTTCCAACACGACCTACTCCTGGACCGTCTCCGGCACCACGTTCCAGGACTGGCAGCATGCTACGCCGGCCAACCCGAAAGCCACGCCGCCCACCCCCGCTAATTCGGACGCCTCCTACTACGTTGATGGCTCTGGCCCCCTCAACCAAGCGACCGCCCACTGGTTCTGGAACGATGCCGCCAAGACAATGGAGACAGTGTCGTGTACAGCCACCGTGACCCCGACTGACGGAAGCAAGCCCTATCAAGTCAATGTAACACAGAACGTGAACGTGCAGGTGCCAAGTTGGAACGCCTCCGGAATCGGGGGCTATGTACAGGTCAATGCTGACTGTCCAGACAACCAGGGATTCATGTCTCTCTGGGCAGGGCCGTATGTATCGCCTACGGCGAGCTATGACACGCACCATGGCGGCATGGAATGGACAGCCACTTGTAAGACCCCGCAACTTCCTGTCGCGCTCGGCACGGGGACGCTGCTGTTGGTGCAGCTTGCAACACCGAACAGGAGCTACACCACCAACCCCACGCCGCCTGCAACGCCTGTGCTGCACACCTATCAGAAGCCAGTAGGGATGGACAGCTATTACCCCTACCACTCGATCGGCCCGTCCCCGTATGTTGAAGGCGGTCCAGCATATTTGGCATTTGATGACCCTGCCATTGGCCTGAACTATTTCAACCCAAAATCGGCGGCTATGGCCGAGAGTTTCGAGGATTATCTGCTGTACCAGCCGCCGGGCACCGACGTTCGCTTAGTTCCTCTGGCGAAATTCACATGGAGTACGAACGGGAGCGCCACCATCCCCGGTTCAGGTATTTGGGGCGACTACGCCGTTACGGGGACACCCTCGGATAAGGCGGGAACGGTTAGTCCATCCACTAACCCACCAACCAAGAAAGACTTTACTTCTTGGCACACCCATCCCTCATGGACGTTGATCAACTCGTTTCCAAAATTCTAGACTCTAGTCACTCCGGCAGCACATAGAGAATGCCGCCGTACACACCGCGTACAGGAAGAAAGACACCATGAAAATACGAACAGTCTGTGCGGCCCTGGCTTTGTGCCTCAGCGTCGCCCCCGGCGTCCTTGCCCAGCCTGCCAACCCCACGCCAATCACGCCCGAAGAGGAGGCGGTCATGCAGAAGGCAGTGACACTAACTCATGACGCCGCATCCTCCCTGCACGCGGGCCGCTCTGCCCAGGCGGAGAAAGAGGCCCGGCAGGCACTGGCTTTAGGTAAAGACAGCGGCGAGAGTGAAGAAGTGCTGGCGGCGGCACTCGACGCACAGGGGAAGGATCAGGAAGCTCTCCATGCATACCGCGTAATGGTGGTGGATGAGGAGGCTCAATACCCGCGTGTTCTTTTCCCATACGCCCTGTTACTGCTGAAGTCAGGCCAGTGGGAGCAGGCTGTCACTGTCTATAACCGGGGGATAGCTCAACTCTCCCCGCAGGACATCTTGCGGGCGAACAGCCACTTCTCGCCCGACGTGCCTGAGCCGGCGGCACTGGCGGTGGCGATCCACATCGGCCGAGGTGTGATGTACAACGCGGGGAGTGACTGGGCGGGCGAGGACCAGCACAAGGAGATGATGGCCGAATTCGGGAAGGCGCTGCAACTGGCGCCGGACTCCGACCTGGCGAACTACCACTAT
>JANOOM010000782.1:0-2349 GCA_031421335.1 Armatimonadota bacterium | reverse complement strand
CAAGGCCCGCAGCCGCGCTTCCGGCGGTACGGGCCTTGGCCTGAGCATCGTCAAGCACATCGTCGAGAACCACGGCGGGACGGTGGGGGTGGAGAGCGAATACAACAAGGGCAGCGTGTTCAGCTTCACGCTGCCGAAGTCATAGTCATTCTTCCTTCTTCCTCGGCCAGAACTTCCACGCCGTCAGTAGCCCTCCGACGACAAACCATGCGCCACAGGCAATCGGGAATGAACACCAGCGTGGGCAGGGCAGCTTGTCAACCTCGTAGAAGCCGCGCGTGATATACCAAGCAGCTAGGAACCACACGCCGTACCTCAGCCAGTAAGCGGCCCACTCGGGCGAGCGTAGCCGCAGTCTGAAGGGGCGCGTCTTCTCGGCTTCGGGCGGTGCGAGTGTTGGCGCAGGCGGCCAGATGGTGGGTTGTTCGGGTGTGTCCATGATGGGGAACCTGTAGGGGCGCCGCTTGCTGCGCCCTTGTTCTAGGGCCGCGCCCTCTTACTCTTGCCGCTCTCTTCCTCTCTTCAGGCGCGGAGCGCCTTTGCTCCTTTAGTCCAGAAGCCCATGCCATGAATGGCACGGCTACACGGCGAAGACGCCACGAAGTACCGCTTCGCGGCACTGGGACGGGAATGGATTGCTCTCATCCCCGCGAAGCGGGGATTGTTGGCGTCCGCGCCGAATAGCCGTGCCATTCATGGCATGGTCCCCATTCATGGCATGGTCCCCATTCATGCGCCGACGCCCTACCCCACCCCACGCGCCTTCACCCGCTCCGCGAACTGCTCCACCGCGTACCCAATGGTGTTCAGGGACCGCTCGAAGACTCCCCGGAACCCCTCCACTTCTGCCAACGGCACTTCCATGCCGAAGCTGACGCGGCCCGGCGCCTCGTCCTCCATCAGCGTGACCTTGACCGCCTTGACGGCCTTGTTGATGTCGTTAGCCGCTTCCAGGCCGATCGCCCGGCTCGGCACTGCGTCCGCGAAGTCGAAGTAGCTGTAGAGGTTGAAGAAGTTCGGGTCCTTGTCGTCGGGGAAAGTGAAATAGGCCCGCCCCTCCTTCTTGAACACCAGCCCCTGCCCCTCCGGGGTGGGTACGTAGCCTTCTTCTTTCAGGTATGCCGTCATCGTTTCTTTCATGTCAGCCATTCGTCGGTCTCCTCAGTCTCGCAGCCAGCGGGCCGCGTCTTTCGCGTGGTAAGTCAGGATCAAGTCCGCGCCCGCGCGTTTGATGGACGTCAAAATCTCCAGAGCCGTCGCCCGCTCGTCCAGCCAGCCGTTCGCCGCCGCCGCCTTCACCATCGCGTACTCGCCCGACACGTTGTAAGCGGCGACCGGCAGGTGCGTCATCTCGCGCACGTCCCGGATGATGTCCAGAAAGGCCAGGGCGGGCTTGACCATGACCATATCCGCGCCCTCGGCGATGTCCTGTTCCACTTCCTTCAGCGCCTCGCGCCGGTTCGCCGGGTCCATTTGGTAGGTCCGGCGGTCCCCGAACTGCGGCGCGCTGTCGGCGGCCTCCCGGAACGGGCCGTACATGGCCGAAGCATACTTGGCGGCATAGGACAGCAGGGGCGTGTCTGAGAACCCCTGCGTGTCGAGCGCGTGGCGCAGGGCTGCGACCCGCCCGTCCATCATGTCGGAGGGCGCGACGACGTCCGCCCCCGCCGCCGCGTGCGAGACGGCTGTGCGGGCCAGCAGGTCCAGCGAAGGGTCGTTCAGGATACGCTCGCCCGAGACGACCCCGCAGTGCCCGTGCGACATATACTCGCACAGACAGACGTCGGTGAAGACCAGCAGGTCGGGATTATCGGCCTTCAAGGCGCGGATCGCTAGCTGCACGATGCCTTCATCAGCGTAGGCGCTGGTGGCCTGGTCGTCTTTCGTCTCGGGCAGGCCGAACAGCAGGACGGCGGGGAGGCCCAGCGCAGCGATCTGCTCGGCTTCGACGCGCAGGGCTTCTATCGTGAGCTGCGCGACACCAGGTAGGGAGGAGATCGGGCGGCGCTCCCGGCCCTTGCCCCAGGTGACAAAGAGGGGGTCAATCAGGTCAGTGATGGAAAGGGTCGTCTCGCGCACCATTCCGCGCAGGGTCGGCGTCCCGCGCAGGCGCCGCGACCGGTGGTTCAATTTTGGGTATTCCATAAGGATAGTATACCCAGAGGATCACAGCATGTGTAGGGGCGCGATTCATCACGCCCTCAGGTCGGATCACGCCCTCAGGTCGGATCACGCCCCTACGCCGTCACTTCCACCGTCAGCCCCGGCTGCGGGGCCGGGAACAGGATAGCCTCCGCCCCAGCCGCGCGCAGGGCGGATGCCGTCGCCTCGCGGTCGCGCGTCAGGGCG
>JANOOM010000781.1:0-2145 GCA_031421335.1 Armatimonadota bacterium | reverse complement strand
ACGAACTGTGCCTGAAGGTTTACCGCTTGCTGAACTGGAAGCTGCGTCGTGCCTTGGCACGGCCATACTTCTTGCGCTCCACCACGCGGCTGTCGCGCGTCAGGAACCCAGCTAGCTTCAGCACGCCGCGCAACTCCGGCTCGTAATACGTCAGCGCCCGGCTGATCCCGTGCCGCACCGCGCCGGCCTGGCCGGACAGCCCGCCGCCGTTGCAGGTGCACATGACGTCGAACTGGTTATACCGGTCCGCGACCAGGAAGGGCTGCGTCAGCAGCATCCGCAGCACCGGCCGCGCAAAGTACTGCGTCACCCGCTTGCCGTTGACGATGACCTTGCCCGAGCCGGGCTTGATCCAGACGCGGGCGATGGCGTTCTTCCGCCGGCCCGTCGCATAGCTGCGGCCCTGCGCGTCGCGCTTCGCCTCCCGTATCGGCTTGTCGCTCGTGACCAGCGCGGAGGCGACGGCGAGGTCCTTGAGGTCGGCGAGGGTGCGCGTCTGCTCGGCCGGCGCAGTGTCGGGCAGGTCGTCCAAAGTGTCGGACATGGTGGGCTAGACCCTCTTGTTCTTGGGGTTCATGGCGGCGACGTCCAGCGGCTTCGGCTGCTGGCCGTCATGCGGGTGGGCGGCGCCGGCATACACATACAGGTGTTTCATCTGCTTGCGCTGCAGCGGACCGCGGGTGATCATCCGCTCCACCGCCTTCTCGATCACGCGCTCGGGGTGCGCGCCCTCCAGGCGGGCGCGGATGGTGCGGCCCTTGATGCCGCCGGGGTAGCCGGTGTGGTAGTAGAACACCGACTGGTCCGCCTTGTTGCCGGTGACGCGCACCTTCTCGGCATTCAGCACGATGACGTTGTCGCCGCAGTCCACATGCGGCGTGAACTGAGGCTTGTGCTTGCCGCGCAGCCGCGTCGCGATGATGGAGGCCAGCCGGCCCAGCACCAGCCCGTCGGCATCAATCACGGTCCAGCCCTTGCTGACCTCGGCCGGCTTGAGGGAAATGGTAGTCTTCTGCATTGTCCCGATCCTAGAAAGTCCGCGCGGTATCCCGCAAAGCCCTGGAAACGTCAAGGCTTTTCCACTGTGGTATCGTTATACCACATCCTGCGCCTGCCCCTCTCCCTCCGGGAGAGGGCTGGGGTGAGGGAAGCCACACAGCGCCATCCCGGCCAAGGTAGGCATCCAACCCGCTCATGTCGGCAAAACCGTCCCCACGGCCTTTCCTCACCCTAAACCTCTCCCGGAGGGAGAGGGGACAAGCGCAGCCCACTCCCGCAAACAAAGGCGCTACTATAGCGGCACGCACCGCCGCCCAAGGACCAACCCCGCCATGACCCCCCACATCATCGGCGCGTCTGGCCGCTCCGGCGCCGCCCTCTGCCGCTCCCTCCAAGCCGACAGCCTCCCCTACATCCCCATCGTCCGCAGCCCCGCGCGCTGGGCCGCCACCGGCCTGCCCGGCGTCCCCGTCACTGCCGACCTCACAAACGCCACCCTCGCCCCGGCCCTCGCCGACGCCCGCCTCGTCGTCTCCTGCGCCCACGCCCGCCACATCCCCGCCATCCTCGCCGCCGCCCCCTACGCCGAGCGCCTCGTCTTCCTCGGCAGCACCCGCCGCTTCACCCGCTGGCCCGACGCCCACGGCCGCGGCGTCCAGGCCGGCGAGGCCGCCCTCCAAGCCTCCACCCACCCCGGCGTCATCCTGCACCCCACCATGATCTACGGCGCCACCGGCGAGGACAACGTGCAGCGCCTCGCCGCCCTGCTCCGCCGCCTGCCCCTCGTCCCCCTGCCCGGCGGCGGACGCGCCTTGGTGCAGCCCATCCACCAGTCCGACGTGACCCGCAGCCTCCGCGCCGCCATGGACCATGCCTGGGACGGCCCGCACGCCCTGGTCATCGCCGGGCCGGACGCCCTGCCCTCCGCCGGCTTCGTGCGCGCCGTCGCCCAAGCCGCCGGCCTGCGTCCCCCCCACATCATCCCTGTCCCGGCCCCGCTCCTCCGCGCCCTCGCCCCCCTCACCCGCCTTCCCGGCCTCCCGCGCATCGGCCCCGACGAAATCCGCCGCCTGACCGAGGACAAGGCATTCCCCATCGCCGACATGCGGCGCATCTTGGGGATAGAGCCGATCGCGCTGGCCGCCG
>JANOOM010000780.1:0-6116 GCA_031421335.1 Armatimonadota bacterium | reverse complement strand
GACCAGGGCCGGGCGCTCGTCGAGGACCAGCAGAGCCGGCTTTCTGAGGCCGTCGCCGCGGGCAAGCAGACCGCGCACGACAAAGAACAAGAATTGACAGCGTCCCTTGAGGCTGACGGGGATATGGACCGAGACACAGGTGGCATGTCGCGAGACAACGCCAGCAAAACATCAGCCAGCATCTAACGTGTACCAACCCGCATCATAGAAAGATAACGCAGGAGATAAGACTTATGGCAAAACCAGGCCCCGCCGCAGGCTCCGAAGGCGCGCGCAAGATAGCGGAAGCCCATCGCGGCTCTCATGATCATGACAAAGAAGGCGGCTTCGCCGCGAACCCGGAACTGGCCCGCGAGGCCGGGCGCAAGGGCGGCGAGACGGTCAAGAACCGCTACGGAGCGTCCTTCTACCAGAGCATCGGCAAAAAGGGCGGCGAGACCGTCAAGCGCGAGCGCGGCACCGAGTTCTATGCGGAGATCGGCCGGCGCGGCGGCGAGATGCGCGGCCAGCGCGCCGCCGCCCAGCGCGCCGGGGCAGCAGCCGGTGAGACCCCAGTGGTAGTCACGCCGCCCCGACGTCGAGGCCGCCCGGCGAAGAACCCTGCCGTTTGACTTCGGCTCACGGCCCAGGCTGATCCAGCCTGGGCCGATTTTTGTCTTTCCTGTTGGTGCGTTCTGTTCGAGGGTGTGCGATGCCGACCTCTCATCACCCCACGGCTCTGCTTCATGCAAGTCCCGTGGATTATGCCATTATCGCGGTCTATTTCCTGTTCGTGCTCGCCATCGGTGCCGTTGTCAGCCGCCGCATGAAGAGCAGCGAGGACTTCTTCCAGGCGGGCCGCTCCATGCCCGCCTGGGTGACAGGCCTCGCATTCCTATCCGCTAACCTTGGGGCGCTGGAAGTCCTGGGCATGGCCGCTCAAGGGGCTGAGTATGGCCTGATGACGGCCCACTTTTACTGGATCGGCGCCATCCCCGCCATGGTCTTCCTGGCCGTCTTCATGATGCCGTTCTACTACGGCTCCAAGGCGCGCAGCGTCCCCGAGTATCTCCAGAAGCGCTACAATGAGCCGACGCGGGCGGTCAATGCCCTCACTTTCGCCGTCAGTACGCTGGTGCTGTCCGGCACCTCGATGTACGGCATGGGGCTGGTCTTCCATGACCTGCTCGGCTGGGATATCAACCTCACCATCTGGCTGGCGGCGGGCATCGTCCTGGTCTACACCGCATTGGGTGGGCTGACGTCTTCCATCTACAACGAGGTTTTGCAGTTCTTCCTCATCGTGCTAGGACTGGCCCCGCTTGTAATCGTCGGTGTCCTCGCCGCAGGCGGCTGGTCCGGCGTCGCCGCCCACGTCCCGCCGTCGTTCCTGCACACCTGGCATGGGACGGCGCATGAGGCGACCAACTCGATGCATGTGACCTGGCCGGGAATCGTCCTGGGACTGGGCTTCGTACTCTCGTTTGGCTACTGGTGTACCGACTTCCTGGTTATCCAGCGCGCCTTGGCCGCCGAAGACATCAATGCCGCCCAAAGGACGCCATTGATCGCCGCCATCCCGAAGATCTTCTTCCCATTCCTGGTTATCCTGCCGGGCCTGCTTGCCCTACCCCTGTTCCCGCACCTGGGCGACAAGAACGACCCCTCTATGTCCTACAATAACGCCCTGCCATTGTTGATGGGGCACTTCTACCCGGCAGGAATGCTGGGACTGGGCCTGACCGCTCTGCTGGCTTCGTTCATGTCCGGCATGGCGGGCAATACGACAGCCTTCAACACGGTCTTCACCTACGATCTGTACCAGGCTTACCTCGTCAAGAACCGCGACGACAAGCACTACCTCAACGTCGGCCGGGTCGCGACGGTCGCGGGAGTCTTGATCAGCGTCGGCACTGCCTATCTCGCCGCCAGCGCGCCCAGCATCATGGACTTCACGCAGACGGTCTTCGGTTTCGTCAACGCGCCCCTGCTGGGGACGTTCTTGTTCGGCATGTTCTGGAAGCGGACAACGCCTTGGGGCGGATTCTGGGGGCTGATCGTCGGGACTCTGGCCGCCCTCGTCCATTACATCCTGACGGTACACGGCGTGTTCCACTACTCGACCGCACAGGCTGGCAACTTCTGGCGAGCCTTCATCGCCTTCTCGGTCGGCGCCCTGGCAACTTACCTTATCAGCCTGGTGACGAAGCCCAAGCCGCTGGAAGAGCTGCGCGGGCTGGTCTACTCGGAGACACCCCGGCCCGAAGCCGATGCCCACCTGCCCTGGCACAAGCGGCCCCTGATATTCGGCCTGGCCATCCTGGCTTTGGCCGCCCTGATGAACGCCCTCATCTGGTAGAGTGGATGGGGAGGAGAAAACGATGCTGGACTTACGGCTGCCGGTCGGTCTGTTTTTTCTGCTGATCGGCGCGATTCTCGGCATAGACGGCCTGATACACCCGATCAAGACGGTAGGCGTGAACCTGGTCCTGAACCGCGACTGGGGTGCGTTCCTCTTCCTGTTCGGTGCGGTGATGACCGCTTTTGGCGCCCGCGCCCAAAAGCGGGGCGGCTAGGCGGCGTCCTGCGCGACGGCGATGGCCTCGATTTCCACTAGCACGTCGAGCGGCAAGCGAGCGACCTCGATCGTGGAGCGGGCGGGCTTGACGCCGGTAAAATAGGCACCGTACACGCTGTTCAGGACGCTGAAGTCGTTCAAATCTTTGAGGAAGATGGTCGTCTTGACGATGTTGTCCAGGCCCATTCCCTCCTGCTTGAGAATGGAGGCGAGGTTGCGGAGGCACTGGCGCACCTGCGTCTCGAAATCACCCTCCACCACCATGCTGGTGGCAGGGTCCAGCGGGATCTGGCCGGAGATGTAGAGGAACGGCCCGATGCGGACGGCGGGCGAGTAGGGCGCCCCCTGGAGCGGCCCGGCTTCGGTGTGGATGGCTTTCTTTTGCATGAAAGCATTATGGCCCGCCTCCGCCGGTTTGTCAAACCGTGTGCTACAATCAGCAATGAAAGCCATGATTCTGGCCGCCGGTGAGGGGACGCGGCTCCGGCCGCTGACGCTGATCCTGCCCAAGCCGATGGTCCCCATCGTCGGCATGCCGCTGCTCGAACGTACCCTGCTCTGGCTGTCGGGCCAGGGTGTCACGGAAGCCGCTATTAATCTGTTCCACCGGCCACAGGCGATCCCCGATCACTTCGGCGGCAGCTTCGCCGGCCTGCGCCTCCACTACTTCTTTGAGAACACGCTGCGGGGCACGGCAGGCGGGCTGAAGGCAGCGGAGCGTGTCTTCCGTGACGCCCCGTTCTTCGTGATCTACGGCGACAACTTGATCCACGCCGATTTGCGCCGTTTGGCGGACTTCCACGCGGCACGCAGCGGCATCGGCACGGTCGGCCTGTTCCGCCACCCAAACCCCTCAGCGGCGGGCATCGTCGCGATGGAGGAGGATGGGCGTATCACGCGCTTCGTCGAAAAGCCGCCCGCCGACCAGGTCTTCAGCGACCTCGCGAACGCGGGCGTGTATGTTCTGGACCCGGCCGTCCTCGACTTGATCCCTGATGGAACTGCTTCCGACTTCGGGCGGGACGTTTTTCCCCGCCTCCTTGCGGGCGGGCTGCCGCTCTACGGCACCCCGCTCGGCGGCTACCTCCAGGACACCGGCACGCCCGAAGCCTACCGGCAGGCGAACTGGGACCAACTCGCCGGCCTGACCGGGGCGGCTTACGCTGATGCTGCCCTGTGGATACACCCATCCGCCCGGATCGGGGACGGCGTGACGTTCACCGGGCGCAATGTCATCGGTGCGGGGGCCACCGTCGGTGATGGGGCCACACTCGCAGATAGCATCCTCTGGGCCGGCGCACAAGTCGCCCCCGATGAGAAGGTGCATGACGCCATCCTCGCGCCCGGCCTCGCCCTGCACATCACCACGAGCGCACAGGAGCCACGGCAGCAATGATCATCACGCAGACCCCCCTTCGGATCTCCTTTGCGGGCGGCGGCACCGACTTCCAGGGCTACTATGCCCAGGGCGGCGGCGCGGTCCTCTCGACGGCCATAGACAAGTACATCTACGTCGTCATCAAGCAGCGCTTCGACAACAAAATCCGCGTCGGCTACACGCGCACCGAGATGGTGGACAGCGTGGACCAGATCGAGCACGAGCTGGTGCGCGAGTGCCTGCGCTTGACCGGCATCACGGGCGGCGTCGAGATCGCGACGATGGCAGACATTCCCTCCCAGGGCAGCGGCCTGGGGTCGTCCAGCACCGTCACGGTGGGCCTGCTCCACGCCATGTACGCCCACCAGGGCGTCCTCGTCACCGCCGAGACTCTGGCCGCCGAGGCATGCAAAATCGAGATCGAGATCTTAGGCAAGCCCATCGGTAAACAGGACCAGTATATTGCTGCTTATGGCAACCTGCGCCGGTTTGAGTTTCGCGCTGATGGGTCCGTCGCGGAACACACGGTTGAGTTGTCGGCTGAGAAGCGCATGCGCTTCGGGGAGAGCCTGATGCTGTTCTATACGGGCATCACCCGGCAGGCCGACGTCATCCTGACCGAGCAGAAGGCCAACATTGAGGACAAGCGGGTCTGGTTGGACCGGATCAAAGCCCAGGTCCCGGAAGTCGAGGCGGCCCTGATCGAAGGCAACCTGAACAAAGTGGGCCGGCTGATGCAGGCCGGCTGGGAGTGGAAGAAGCAGATGGCAGGCCGCATCAGCAGCGCGGCCATTGATGCCCTCTACGAGCGCGCCCTGGACGCGGGCGCGACCGGCGGCAAGATCGCCGGCGCCGGCGGCGGCGGCTTCCTGCTGCTCTACTGCCCACCGGACCGCCAGCCCGCCGTCCGCGAGGTGCTTTCGGAAATGCGCGAGATGCCGTTCAGCCTGGAGTGCGACGGCAGCAAAGTGATCTTCAACGCCCGGCGGTAGGGCATCTGACACCGCAAAGGAGAACCAACGATTATGGCACAAGCATTACTCGAACTGGAAGGCACCTGGGAAGAGATCGCCACACACGCGCCCGAGTTCAGCGGCCACCGTCTGCGCGTGACGGTGCTGCCCGAGGACAGTGGCCCGAGCGACCCACGACTTGATTTCTTGCAAGAAATCGAGGAGCGCAGCCGTTCGATGAATCCTAAGCCGGACGGCCGCGACTTGCTGCGCGAAGGCCGGGAAGGGGCGATGTATGGCGAGTAACCCTTCAGTCACACTCGACGCCAGCTTTGTCATCGGCCTGTCTGCGAAAGAGCCGGGCAAGTACGTCAAGGCCCAGGCGGAACTCAGGCAACGGGTGACAGGTGGGTGCAGCCTCTTTGCGCCGCACCTCCTTGTCATGGAGGCCACTTTCGTGCTCTGTGGGAAGCTGAACAATGGCGCACTCACGCTCCCTGAACATGCGGCAGCTCTGGCAAATCTTCATACGCTTCTCGCGCGCATTAACTTCCTCCCCGCAGGGGACAGCGCACTGCTCGCTCGTGCGGAACAACTTCGGCAGGGCCTTGGATGCAGCCGCTCCGCAGACGGCTTCTATATCGCCTTGGCGGAACATCTTGCGACAACCGGCCCCTCGGAACTGCTAACTTTCGACGTCGGCCAGCAAAAACAGGCCATCACCCGCGCACCCACGATTATCGCCACGTTGCTGACGACGTAAGCTAAAGGGAGCGCGTGGGCGGTCTGTCCCTAAGCCGCCGCCAGAACCGGGTATAATAAGCGCATATGGCCCACACTTCCACTACCACACACAACACCTCTCAGCAAGAGCGCGCCCTGATCGTCTCCCTGTCGCTCGCGGGCGGCGAGGACGACATGGAAATGCGCCTCTCTGAGCTGCGCGAACTGGCGATGACGGCCGGCGCGCGCGTCGTCGGCGAGTTCTCGCAGTCTCGGCGCGCGCCGGACATGGCGACCTACATCGGGCCGGGCAAGGTCGAAGACCTCAAAGGAGAGCTTGCCGCCAGTGACGCCGAACTCGTCATTTTTGACGACGAGCTTACCCCGACCCAGCAGCGCAACTTGACGACCGCCCTGGACCGGCGCGTCCTGGACCGGACGCAGCTCATCCTGGACATCTTCGCCCAGCGCGCCCGGACGCGCGAAGGCAAGATGCAGGTGGAGC
>JANOOM010000779.1:0-9795 GCA_031421335.1 Armatimonadota bacterium | reverse complement strand
GGCTGCTGGATGCCAATCTTCGGCCCCCGGGACAGGTCTTAACCGGCGCGTGTTATTTCAATCACGCGCCCTTGTGCGCCCTGACCCGGCCTGCCCTCTGTAACCCACTCGCTCATCCGCCTGCAAAACCTCTACCGGCTCTGTGGCGGGGGCGGCTGGCCAAAGCCTTGGCTATGCACCGACTCGCGGCTGCCCGGGTCGCCCGTTGGTGGGTTCAGGACCTTGAACGGATAGGCACTACGCCCGTCCTGATAGCCTGTCACACCATAAGTGGGGTAGGGGGCGTCGCGCGTCACCGTCCACGCGGCGGCATTGTCTCTGTCGGCCACGTCCTTGTTGCCATCGAGGCTGCGGACATAAGCGACCGTGGCCCAACGCTCGTTGGGTGTTAGCCAGTGCCGGAAGCCGGGCATCTTGCCCTGGCCCATGGTGATATGCCAGAACATGGCCCCATCCGTAATGTTCTGCACCAAAGGAGCCGCAAGATCCGGCGGATGGGGGACGAGGTACTGGCCTACGGTGCCGTAGCCATAGCCGCCGGGGTTGTGGCACTGGACGCAGCGGTTGTAAAACAGGATCTGCCCGGAGCGAACGACGCGCGGGTCGGTCGGCAGCGGGCTTTTCAGCACGTCCACAGCGGCGGGGGCCGGCTCGTAGCGAGCGTTGTCGGAGAGGTTCGGCGGCGGCAGCGTCGGCTCCTTTGAGGGGAACTGCGTCAAGCGGACGCCGCCGGTGTACTTGGCCTCTTTCTCGCCCGGCAGCTCCACCTGTGCTCCATAGGCGATCGAGGCGACGGGCCGCGCGTCCGTCGGCAGGATGGCATCAGACGCCGCGACCGACTCCTGCGGCGGGGCGGCACGGGGCGCATCCAAAGGCGTGTAGTTGGGCTGGCGGTACATCTGGTTGCCGCAGCCGGTCAAGAGCAGCGCGGCCAGCAGGCCGCCGGTGCTCAGTATCAGCTCAGTTCTCATTCGGTCCACTTCTATTCAAAGCTGCGCGCGTCATAGCGGACGTCCGTCGCCCCGGCCTCGCGGCAGAAGCGCTCCGCGCGCTTGGCCTGCTCATCGTCCGCGCAGTGGGCGGCGATGCCGATCAGGCCCTCTGAGATGCGCGGGTCATAGACCTTGGCCCGCCAGTTTGGCAGGCGCATCTCGAAAAGGGCGGCGAAGAAGGCCGCCGACAGCGCGAATAGCATCATCATCTCGTAGGCGATGACGCCGGTTGGGGGAATCGGTGAGATCGGCTTGCCGCCGACCCGGATCAAATAAAGCTGGGCGGAGCCGGCGGCCAGGGCGATCCCGAACCCGATTCCAACCAGCGCAAAGAAGATCGTGATCAGGGGTAGCCGAATGACCGACTTGTCGGCCTCCAGCACGCCTTCCGGGAACGGCACCGAGGACAAGACCATGAGGTCCTCCGAAGCCGTCCCGCCTTCAGCGCGCAGGCGGTTTAGGGCGCCTGCCGCGTGGTCAATATCTTCGAACAGACCTAAGATCGTTGTTTCTGCCATAATTGTTACCCGATGGTCTCCTCGCGCATCGTGACCGGGATGTCCGCGCCGCCCACCCGCTGCATGCCTTCGGCGTGTTCACCCTCGCGGTACTCCCACATCGAGACGATGGGGATGAACTTCGTCAGCAGTGTGTACAGGAAGCCGAACAGGCCATACGCCCCGACAGTGATCATGATGTCCGGCCAAGCCGGGGTGTAATTGCCCCAAGTCAAGCGGTTCCGTGCGACGCTTGGCACGACGACCAGGATGCGCTCGGAGAACATGGCGATGTTGACTCCGACGCCCACCGCCAGCATCGCCCAGGGGGAGCGGCGCACCTGCTTGAACAGCAGCGCGACAACCGGTATGAGGACGGCGAAGATCGGCAGCAGGATGACCATCCATTTGTAGCCGTCGAACAGGAAGTGGACGTAGTTCTCGTGATCCGGATCACGCGAGAACCAGTCTGACCAGATATCGCCGCCGAAGAAGTATGCCCAGAACAGGGCGATGAACAGCAGGATCTTCCCGATATTATCAAAGTGCTGTGGCAGGATGTACTGCTCAAGGTGGAATACCCAGCGCAGCAGGCACATGACGACACAAACCGCGCCGGCCCCGGACAGCAAAGCGCCGCAAACGAAGTAAGGCGCGAAGATGTTGGAGTGCCACCCTGGCACGATGCTCATGCCGAAGTCCCAGCCGACGATGGTGTGCAGCGACACGAAGACCGGGATGATCATGACAGTCAAGATGCCGAACAACACCTTCAGCCGCCGCCACTCGCGGTCGGTCCCGCGCCAGCCCAAAGCCAGCACCGTATACAGGAACCGTCGCCAGCCGAAGGTCCGTTCGCGCAGAGTGGCGAAGTCCGGTATGATGCCCGAGAACCAGAAGATGACGCTTGTGATTAGGTAAACGCCCAAGGCGGTCGCGTCCCAGATCAGCGGGCTTTTGTAAGCCGGCCAGAGCTGGCGCTCGTTTGGGAACGGGATGAAATAGTAGAACAGCCAGTTGCGCCCGATGTGGAGCAGCGGGAAGACGCCTGCCACGGCTAGGGCGCAGACGGTCAGCGTCTCCGCAAGCCGCGTCAGTGACCGCCGCCAGCCCGCATGCAGGAGCCGCAGAATGGCTGAGATCATCGTCCCTGAGAGAGCTACGCCCGCCCAGAAGATGAAGTTCGCGATGTCCAGGCCCCAGTAGACGGGCCGGTTCATGCCCCAGACGCCCATGCCCTGATAAAGCTGCCAAACGAACGTCAGCGCGGCGGCCCCCAGGATCGAGGCGAAAAAGCCCAGTACGGCCCACCAGCGCCAGTTGGTCTGTAGCACTGAGTTCGTCAGGTCCGAGTTCACCTGCGCGGCGGGCGGCATGGGAAGGTAACTCCCCGTGGTGTCCCGGAGCGGTATGTCTTGTGTCTTTAAAACGCGGTCAATGTCACGTTCCAGCAGTCCCATACGTTCTCTCTTCTAATTCTCCCAGAGGGGCGGGTCTTCCACCATGACTGTGACCATCGCGTTCCCCATACGCCTCTCCGCTGTGCGCGTTCGCTCCTTGCTCGTGCCCCACCAGGACATGATCGGGAAGTAGCGCGCCCCAATCAAGAATGTCAGCACGAACATGGCGGCGATGCCGAAGAAGACGCAAATGGACGGCCCCGTCGGCAGCAGTGGTTCCATCCCGTACTTGGGCGCGAATGTCGGCACCGTGTCCAGGTAGCGCTGGCAGGCGATCCCCGTCAGCACCAGGACGCTGACCACGCAGAGCGCCCAGCGCCGCTTGCGGTTGCGCGGGAACAGGTTGGCGAAGATGGGTGCGGCGGAACAGCCCAGGCACATCAGGCCGACAAGCACCGGGAACGCGATCGTGCGGCTCTGCTGGAGGTTCCACTCGCTCGGGATGTGTCCGTACCATGCCGTCAAAAAGTCGCAGATGCGGAAGTAAGTCCAGATCAAGGCCAGCCCGACCATGAACTTGCCCAGACTGTCGTACTGAAAATCGGTGAAGAAGCCGCGCCCGCGCAGGAGCCGGTTCACCACCGTCATCAGCAGCACAGCCATGGCGACTGCGGCCAGCACAGAGCCTAACGTGTAAAGTGGCGCGAAGATGCTGGAGTCCCAGTCGCGGGCGGCGGCAAGCTGGAAGTCCCAGCCTAGAACCGTCTGCGACCCGACGAACGAGGTCACGACGCCGATGACGAGAACTCCCTCGGCCCGGCGCAGGACGCGCCACTGGTGTTCCGCGCCGATCCACTTGATCCGCTGGGTCGCAAACTTCGTCGGTATCGTTAGTGGGCCTAACTTGGCGAACTTGACCGGGTAGAATGACCACCAGTTCGTCAAGTGGTCGTAAAGCTTGAACTCCCTGGAGCCACTCTGCGCGCGGTCGCGCAGCATGGCGAAGTCCGGCAAAGACGTTAGGAACAGCAGGAACCAGCCGGCAAAGAAGGCCGTACCGACGGAAACCGCGTCCCAGCCGATCGGCGTGGACACGCGCCAAACATTGTCCCGGTACTCGGAGGCGCCCAGAGCGTAGATCTCGCGCCGAGCGACAAGCATGACCGGCAGAAGCAAGGGCATCCACAGGCCAAACAGCGAACCCATGTCCAGGAGCCGGTTCAGCGGGTAGCGCCAGGAAGCGTGCGACAGGCGCAGGATGGCCGACAAGGCCACCATGCCCTGAGACAGCCCGATCCAGAACAGCAGCGAGACCAGCGTGACGTGCCAGAAGCCGGGATCGCTCTTATGGCTGCCATAGTAGGCATAGCCGAAGACGACGAACATGGCGATGATGATGAGCGCGGAACACGCCCAGGTCGTGATCCGCAGCTTCGTCAGCCGGGACTTGTGCGGGTCTTCCAGCACCAGCCGCAGTGGTTCGGAGGCGTTTGCGTCTAGGGCGACATCGCGCGGCGAGCTTAGGATGTTGTCTTCATCAAACATGGCTTATGCCACCGCCTCCGCGTCTGCTTCGTCCACAGACTTCAGATAAACAACGGCGGGCGAGGTCCCAAGCTCTTCCAGAAGACGGAACCGGCGCGAGTCGTTCCACAGCTTGGCGACCTTCCAATCCGTCTTGGGGTCGAACTCCGGCTCACCCTGCGCCTTCGGGCGGGTCTTGACGTTGCCGAAGGTGATCGCCTTGGGCGGACACGCCTGCGCGCAGGCGACCGTGAACTCGTCCGGCTCCAGCTCCCGGTTCTCGGCCCCGGCTTTTTCCTCTGCCCGGCGGATGCGCTGGACGCAGAAGGTACACTTCTCCATGACGCCCTTCTCACGGACGGTCACGTCGGGGTTGAGATGCTGGTTCAGCGGCTCGTCCCAAGAGTGTTCAAACCAGTTGAACATGCGGACATCATACGGGCAGTTGTTGCCGCAGTAGCGCGTCCCGACGCACCGGTTGTAGACCATCGCGTTCAACCCCTCGGGATTGTGGTAGGTCGCATAGACCGGGCAGACCGGCTCGCACGGCGCATTGTCGCAGTGCTGGCAGGGGATCGGCATGAACCGCGCCTTGACGTTGGGGTAGCTGCCTTCCCAGTAGCGCTCGACGCGAATCCACTGGTGCAGCCGGCCCTGGTCTGCCTGCTGTTCGCCGACGACCGGGATGTTGTTCTCAGCCGCGCAGGCGGCCTCGCAAGCGTGGCAACCTGTACAGCGGTCCAGGTCAATGACCATGCCCCACTTACGAGTCACGCGCCCATCTTCGAAGTCCTGGATGTAGGGAGAAGCCTTGCGCTCGGAAGGCCCTTCACCCGAACTGCTCGGGCCGCCGCTGCGTTCGATCCCGAGTTCTGTTCCGTCCGGCATTTTCTACGATCTTTCTACTACTCAGCCGCCCCTGGCTCGCCGGGGTTATCCACGGTGCCGGGCGCGCGCTTGAACATGGAGCCACCGGCCTGCGGGGCGCCCTTGACTTGGGCGGGTGCCTTTTTCCACTCTTTGGCTGTCGTATGGATGAGGTGCTTGACCGCGTCCGGCTCCCCGCCGCCGGGACGATCCTGTGCCAGAACGAGGGTCGAGCCGTGCGGGTCATAGCCGTTCTGGGCGTCCGCGACCTTCTTGATCGTCACGGCCGTCGCGCCGTAAACCAGCGCGCCTGTCTGGGTGTCGGCCGTCGGGTCCAGAATGGCGAGCGGGTTCTGCCCGCGCCCGGCCGCATTGCGCCCGTAGACCTCATGGCCCTGGCCGATAGGCATGGCGACCGCCTGCGGGTGCAGACCGGGGTAGGGAACGGCGGGAACGTCAACAGACCCGTGAGCGCTGGAAATCCGGACGATGTCACCGGTACGGATGCCGTGCGCGTGCGCGACATCCATGTTGATCTCGACCCAGGAGTTCCAGACCGCCATCGTCATTGGGTCCGGGTTCTCCTGCATCCACCCGAGATTCGCGTGCCGCCCGTCATGGTTATAAATGTTCGGATAGAGGTGCAGGGTGAACGATCCGGTCGGCGGCGCGACGGGCGCTGCCGGGATGGCTACGGACGCGCGGCCCCCAATCGGTGCGGCTGCACTCGCTTTCCAGGCCCCGCCGGTGGCGAGCGCCCCGACCCAGGTCTGGTCGTTCTCCGTGGTGTCTGCGGCCAGGTCAGCCTGACCGATGCCCGACCACGTCCGGCGCACGGCGGTGCGTCCGTCGGCGTCCGTCAGCTTCTTGCCCATGCGGCCCGCGATGTCGGTCAGGAGGCCGCTCAAAGGGCGTGTGTCCATCCACGGCTGGAAGGCCAGATGGTCCTGCACTTGTCCGTGCCCGCCGACGAACTGCGGATCAATGATCGGCTGCCGCAATGTCGCCATCTGCACGCCCGGTGGGATGACCGGCGGGACATGATCTCCCCAATCTTCCAGGAAAGTGCGCGTCGGCAGGACGACATCGGCGTGGGTCGTCGTTTCGTCTTCAAAGGGCGTCATGGCCGCGACGAATTGCACTCCGGCCAAAGCCTCTGTGAAGCCTGTCGCCGTCGGCAGCGTGAACACCGGGTTGGGCTGGCCCAGAATGAGCAACGCGCCTACCTGGCCCGCCTGCATTGCCTGGACGAGATGCTGAACCCCCTTGAAGCCGGTCCCGCCGGCGCCTGGCGCAACAGAAGGCAGGGCCGCCGTCCCAAATCCGATGCACTGGCTCGCCGTCTGCACATTTAGCGATTCGACGGCGGTGAAGGCCGCCGTCGCGTTGGCTGAGTTCATCAGGCCGTTGCCAGCGACGGCGACGGCGCGAGTCCCCGCCTTCCGCATCGCGTCCGCGACATTTTGGATCTGCGCCTCGGTGAGACCGGACGTAGAAGCCGCCTGTGCCATGGAGACGCCCTTGCCGCCCAAGGCCGCGCTGATCGCGGAGGCCACGATCGTCTCGGTGCCGGGGTTGCAGGGCAGCCACACATCAGACTTCGCCGCCGTCATGCTCATGCGCGGGCCGACATAGAAAAAGCGCCCATGCTCGCCCTGCGTCCGGCGTGTGCCCTGCCGGAAGTCGCCGAACTGGCGATTGTAGTAAACCGGGGACGGCCACGCTTCCAAGAAGTCGCCGCCGAACGAGACGATGACATCGGCCTGTTCGAGCTGGTATGCCGGCACCTGATCATGCCCGTAGACGGCCTGCGCCGCCGCGCGCCAGGGGGCATCGTCCAACAGGGAGTAGGAAAAGACGGTCGCGCCGGTCGCCGCCGCGAACTCCTTCAGTGTCCCCATCAGGGTTGGGCTGTGACTGAAGTCCTGGGCGTCCGCAAGGATGGCGACGCGGCCCGAGGCGGACTGAAGGCCCTTGACGACGCGGCCGATAGCTGTCTCCCAATCGGTCGGCGTGGCCGTGACTTCGGTGACGGTCCGGCGCCCGTCCGGTGGATTGGCGTCGTTGTCCCGATCCCGCTTGAATGTCCCACCGCGCTTGTCGTGCAGTGCCGGCACGCGCAGGCGGTCCGGGTTGTAGAGGTGCTGCAAGGCGGCCTGGCCGCGCGCACAGGAACCGCCTTGACTGACCGGGTGGGCGGGGTTACCCTCGATTTTGAGAGCGCGTCCACCCATCGTCCGCACCAACAGCCCGCACCCGGCGGGGCACATCTGGCAGACAGTGGCGAAATACTGCGGCACGCCGTCCATGAACCCGTCGGGCTGGTTCAAGTAAGGATAGACACGGTTGTCATAGCCCCCGTACTGACCGGTGACTTCGGCGCGGTAGAGGCCGGGGTTGTAGCGGCTCAGGGGGCGCACCTCGCAGCCGGAAGCGGCGACGGCACCGCTGACCACAGTGAGCTGTATGAACTTGCGCCGGCTGATCTCGGTCATAGGTGAAATGATATTTCTAAAGGGTCTGATCTAGTAGTGGCAAGTGTAGCAGTCCACGGAAGCCTGGTATGGCTGGAACTTCTTCTCGTACAGGCGGTGGCACGAGATGCACCAGCCCATGTTCATCTCGATTGGCTGGTACACGACGTACATGCTGCCGACGTTGCCATGGCAGGTCGCGCAAGCGATGCCCGCACCGACGTGAGCCGAGTGAACGAAGTGGACGTAGCCGGGCTGCTGGTTGACGCGCACCCAGGGAATCGGCTGCTGGGCGATGTAATACTGACGAACACGCGCGATCTGCGGGTGCGTGATGGAGATGTTTTTGTGGCACCCCCAGCAGACCTCGACGGGCGGGTAGTTGGCGTAGCGCGACGTGGCCGCCGTCCAGTGGCAGTATGCACATGGGATGTGCAGCTCGTTAACGTGGACTCGGTGGTAGAATGCGATCGGCTGTGTCGGGCCGGGAGCGCCGACCCAGTTGGTCTTGCGCTCGTGCGTGGTTTCTGGCCAGAAAAAGGCAAGACTAAGCAGCGCCAGCAGCAGGACGCTGGCGACGGCGGACAATCGGATGAGAACGGAGCGGGTCACGCCAGATGGTCCCTTTTCTAAGGAGGCTTGCAATAAATAGGAAAATTTGCACGGTGTCATTTACCCGGACCGGCCAGGGTGCCAAACTTTCTTCCTCTATTTTACCCGCTGTTCGCGATAGTTTGTGAAAGTTTGCACATTCTTTTTTCCGGGGTATAATACTCACATTATGGATCTGGACCCCACACAATTTACGACGCTCCTTGCCATTTTCATCGGCATCCACATCGTCGCCCTGCCTTCCTTCGTTTGGGCCGTGCGGCGCGGTCAGTTCCGCGGTCGAGAGCAGCGCGAGTGGCACATAGACGAGGCTGAAGCACCGACTGTGATGCCGGCCATGTCGCCAACAAACGCGCGCCGTGCGCGCTGGATGCTGGGCATCCTCGGCACCATGGCCGTCATTATGCTTAGTTCGATCTTGCTGGTGATGTTCGTGGCCCTGAACGCCACCGCCCACCCGGCGACCGGCAAGTGTCCATTTTAGGGGTTTAGGGAAGAGGGATGCGACGTGGCGATTATGCAGGGTGGAGACACCTTTTTCTGGTTCTGGATCACCGCTCTGGCCACTGTGGGAGCCATACTTGCCGTCTGGTACTACGTCATCGTGGGACGGGATGGGACGCCGCACAAACAGCGGCGCGGCGAGGAAACGGTGGAGCGGTTCGGGAGAATTGAGGAAGACCGCGCGCCCGTTCCCAAGTTCTTGTTCTGGACCTACCTTGGCGTCGGCCTGTGGGCGCTCGGCTATATCCTCTGGACAGGCATTGAAGGGATCGGCATTTAATGGCTTTCGCCGCAGTCTATCAGACCGTGCAGCGCTTCCTGGCCCCACCTGCTCACCCGAACCGGCTTCTTGCCAAACGCCGGGTGCGCTTGTTCGCTGCCGCCGCCTCCGGGTCCGTCGGGGGTGCTGTACTGCTCATCGCTTACTATGCCACATTGGGCCTGCTGCCCGCTGCGTTCGCCTACCCGCAGACTGAGTACCCGGTTTCAGCGTGGGCGCACCGGCTTGACTTAGCGCAGTTTGCCGGGACGTTCGTGTATCCGCCCTTGCCGTCGCCACTGACCTGGTGGCTTGGGTTGGGCGTTTTGTTCGGAACGTTCACAGCAACCGGCGTAGTCTACGCAGTCCTGCTGACGTGGACTTTGCAGACATCAGACCTGAAAAAAGGTATTGCTTTGGGCATCGCGCTGTTCTTCGGGCTTGCCGTGACACTTACATTAGCAAATGGCATACACCCGGCTATCATGAGGAACACTTTGCCGGACACCGGAGTCTTCTTGATCGGCTGGTCCTCTCTTGCCACCCTTCAATTGCTATTCGTTCACCTGCTTTACGGCGCGACGGTCGGCACCCTTTATCAGAAGCTGTCAGCACGTAACTGAAGAATGGGACATGAAAAAGCGGGCCGGGTCCATTTGGACCCGG
>JANOOM010000778.1:0-7122 GCA_031421335.1 Armatimonadota bacterium | reverse complement strand
AAACGAACTCCCCCGGACTCTCGATCCCGCGCCGCTACACCCAGGCCGGCCATGACGTCTGGGACTCCGTCGAGTGGGAGCTTCGCAACGCCAGCATCGTCGGCAGCGACGGCACCGTCGTCTTCGAGCAGAACGGCGTCGAGATCCCCAAGGACTGGTCGCAGCTCGCCACCAACGTCGTCGTTTCCAAATACTTCCGGGGCCAGATCGGCACCCTGGAGCGCGAATACAGCGTCAAGCAGCTCATCGGCCGCGTCGCCGACCGCATCCTGGAGTGGGCCAAGCAGGGCAGCTACTTCGCCGCCGAGGCCGACGCCGAGGCGTTCCACGACGAGCTGCGTTTTATCCTCCTGCACCAGTACGCCGCCTTCAACAGCCCCGTCTGGTTCAACCTGGGCTGGGCCGGGCGACGGCAGGCCGTCTCAGCGTGTTACATCAATGAAGTTGATGACACCATGGAGAGCATCCTGGACCTCTACAAGACCGAGGGGATGCTCTTCAAGGACGGCAGCGGCTCGGGCCTGAACTTGTCCCCCCTGCGCTCCTCCAAGGAGCCGCTGGAAGCGGGCGGCCGGTCCAGCGGCCCGATCTCCTTCATGAAGGGGCTGGACGCTTCGGCGGGCAGCATCAAGAGCGGCGGCAGCACGCGCCGCGCGGCCTGCATGCGCGTTCTGAACATTGATCACCCGGACATCAAAGAGTTCATTGACTGCAAGAAGGACGCCGAGCTGAAGGCCCATGCCCTCATTGACGCCGGCTACTCGGGCGCCTTCAACGTCGTCGGCGGCGCCTACGACACCGTCCCCTTCCAGAACGCCAACCACAGCGTCCGCGTCACCGACGACTTCATGCAGGCCGTCGAGGACGACGCCCCCTGGGACACCAAGTTCCGCACGTCCGGCAAGACCGCCGAGACCTTCCGGGCGAAGGACCTGTTGCACGGCATCGCCGAGGGGACCTGGGTCTGTGGCGACCCCGGCATGCAGTATGACACGACCGCGAACGACTGGCACACCTGCGCGAATACGGACCGCATCCACGCATCTAATCCATGCAGCGAATTCTTCTTCCTGAATAGCACTGCCTGCAACCTCTCCTCGCTGAACCTGATGAAGTTCCGGCAGGAAGGTACGGGCGCTTTCGACACCGCCTCGTTCGAGCATGCGGTCAGGATCATGATCACGGCTCAAGAGATCGTCGTCGGCTTCGCCTCCTACCCGACGGCCAAGATCGAGCAGCGCTCGCACGAGTTCCGGCCCCTGGGCCTGGGCTATGCAAACCTCGGCGCCCTGCTGATGGCCGCCGGCCTGCCCTACGACAGCGACGCGGGCCGGGCCTACGCCGGGGCCGTCACCGCCCTGATGACGGGCCGCGCCTACCATCAGTCTGCGCTCGTCGCCCGCGACTGCGGCGGACCGTTCGCGGGCTTCGCCGAAAACCGTGACCCGATGATGCGCGTCATGCACAAGCACCGCGACCATGTGGACCTCATCAATGAGGCACTGATCCCGGACACTCTGCTTTCCGCCGCTCGCACCGCCTGGGACGAGGCCGTCGGGGAGGGCGAAGCATCGGGCTACCGCAACGCTCAGTCCACTGTCCTCGCGCCCACCGGCACCATCGGGTTCCTGATGGACTGTGACACGACCGGCATCGAGCCGGACATCGCCATCGTCAAGTACAAGTCGCTGGTCGGCGGCGGCATGATGAAGATCGTCAACCAGACCGTCCCCGAGGCCTTGCAGCGGCTCGGGTACGACGAGGCGCAGGTGGACGGCATCATCAAGTTCATTGACGAGCACGACACCATCGAGGGCGCCCCCGACCTCAGCCCCGAGCATCTGCCCATCTTCGACTGCGCTTTCCGCCCGATGAACGGGACGCGCTCGATCCACTACCGGGGCCACATCAAGATGATGGCCGCCGCCCAGCCCTTCATTTCGGGCGCTATCTCCAAAACCGTGAATGTCCCGAACGACGCCACGCCCGACGACATCGCTGAGACCTACATGGAAGCCTGGAAGCTCGGCATCAAGGCTGTTGCTGTCTACCGGGACGGCTCCAAGCGCACCCAGCCGCTGAACACCAGCAAGGAGAAGCCCGCCGAGAAAGCCGGCACAAAGGCCGCCCAAGCGGAAGACGCGGCAGCGGTCCCCGTCACCCTGGCCCCACCGAAGGCCGTTCGCCGGCGTCTGCCCGACGAGCGCTCGGGCGTCACCCACAAGTTCAGTATCGGAGGCCACGAGGGCTATTTGACCGTCGGCCTGTACCCGGATACGCACCAGCCCGGCGAGATCTTCATCCGCATGTCCAAGGAAGGCTCCAGCATCTCCGGCCTGATGGACAGCTTTGCCACGGCCATCTCGCTGGCCTTGCAGTACGGCGTCCCGCTTTCGACCCTGGTGGACAAGTTCATCCACTCACGCTTCGAGCCGTCCGGCTTCACCGGCAACAAAGAGATCCCCATGGCGAAATCCGTCATGGACTACATCTTCCGGTATCTCGCCCTGCGCTTCTTGCAGAAGGAAGACCGGCACAACGTCGGCCTGATCGCCGACCAGGACGACGCCGCCTACGCCGCCCCGGCCAAGCTCGCGGCCCCGCCGCCTGCCCCCGCCCATGACTCAAACAGCGGCAGCCTGAGCAACGGGAACGGCAGGAACGGGAACGGCACCGGTTCCAAGGCCAGCGATCTGGCCCACCTCGCCGAGACCAACACGGCGACCATCGCCGACTACGAGCGCGAGATCTACCGGGCGCAGTCCGACGCTCCGCCCTGCCCCGAGTGCGGCGCCATCACGATCCGCAGCGGTGCTTGTTATAAGTGCCTTTCGTGCGGAACCAGCTTGGGCTGTTCGTAGTAGTCAAAAAGCAAAGTGACAGCCCCAGTGGATTTTCCACTGGGGCTGCTTCATTCAATAGGATCGAACAAAATGAGCGCACCCGTTTTGGAACTCGAAGGCACCTGGGAGGAAGTCGCCATGTACGCACCGGAACTGGTGGGGCGGCGGGTGCGGCTGACGGTCCTGCCTGCGGAAGAACAGAGGCGGACGGCAGATAACCCGGAGGAGAGGGTCTCGACGGCTGGGTCTCTCCTAAAGTTCGCGGGGACTTGGGAAGGTGGTGACTTAGGGGAGTGCCTTGATATGGCGTACCAGACGCGCGGGCAGACAGAGATTAAGCCGAACGTCTTTGACAAGGATGAAGACTGAGATGTATCTACTGGATACCAACCATTGCAGCCTGCTCATAGAGGGGAACGCGGGACTGCAAGAGAAAATGCGTCAAAATGCAGGTGCTTTTGTGGCGACCTGCATTTTTGTTGAGGCAGAGTTGTTGTTCATGGCGTACAACTCGCAGCAACAAGAAGCAAATCTCGTGCGCGTGCAGGCATTTCTCAACGCGATCCGTGTCTACGGAGCTGACCAGCAGGCGGCCCGCTTTTTCGCGAGGCTGAAAGCCGACTTCCTGGCGCGCTACGGGCCGAAAGAGAAGAGCAAACGTCGGAGAACCAGGATTGAACAACTTGGGGTGGGGGAGAACGACCTTTGGATCGCGGCCATCGCCTTGCGTCATGGGCTGACGGTGGTTTCCATTGACAGCGACTTTTTGCGGCTCCAATCCGTCACGCCCTTCCTGCTCGAAGACTGGTCGCTCGGATAGATGCTCTGGCAGACGCGGTTGATTCCCCATGTCCGAACCCGCCCCACAATCCCTCTTCTACCGCCAAATGGCGACACAACTCGGCGCAGGGGTGCCGGTCAATGAGGCACTGGCGGCCCTGCTCCAGCAAAGTCAGCCGCGCTTCTTCCGGGAGAGCCTGACGGCGGTGAGCGCGTCGGTCTTGCGGGGGGACTCGCTCAACCAGGCCATGGCCGCCTGCCCGCGCCATTTTACGGCCTTCCACCTGGCGATGGTGGCCGCTGGGGAGCGGTCCGGGGACCTCGTGCTGGCGCTGCGGCGGCTGGCGGAGCATCTGGAAGAGGAACAATCTTTCCGGCGCGAAATCCGGCGGGAACTGTTCTCGTCGAAGCTGACGATGGCATTTGCCCTCCTCTTCTGGCCCGTGGTCCTGGCCCGCTTCGCTGGCAACCCCGTCCTGCTGGTACTGGTCGGCGTCCTGCCTCTGCTGCTCTTCGGCCTCCTGCTCCTTGTGGGGGCTGTTCTGCCGCGTCTGTCGGGCCGGTCCACACTCTGGGAGGACCGCTTGATCTGCGGCCTGCCGGTTTTGGGCCGGACGGCGAGCCTGATCTGGCAGACGCACTTCGCCCGCAACCTGTCTTTTCTGTATCACGCCGGGATCTCTCTGCCGGAGGCGGTGCGGTGGTCGTGTGACGCTTCCGGCAACGCCTATCTTGCCGGGCGTACCCGCGTCTGCGCTGTCCGCCTGGATCGGGGCGAGGGGCTGGCGGGCGCTCTGGAAAGCGTCGGCCTGCTGGACCCGGTGATGGTGACCATGCTGAAGACGGGGGAAAAGACCGGCAACTTCGAGGAGGTCCTTGACAAAGCTGCTGAACACTTCCGGCTGATGACCGGCGTGGCTCTGCATCAACTAAAAGCCGCCCTTGGCTTGGCAGCGGTATTGAGCGTGGGCCTTTGCGTCGGCCTTATCATGGTCGCCGCTTATGCCTGAACCTCTCCGCAAAATGAGGCTGCCATGAGACGCCGCCAATTCCTCCAAGCCGGCCTTGCCGCCCCCGCCGCCGGCTCACTCATGCGCCAGAACCAGGCAGATGAGCCGATGTCCGAGGGGCTGGCCTCGTCAGGTCCTTCATAACAAAACCTTTCGTGTGAGTGGGCAAGGAGACCCCCTTTGCCTTCAGGCGGGGGAGGAATTGCCCAAATAGATTAGGTATGTCTTTGTTGTCTTCGGGTATAATAAAGGTGTCTAAGTTTTCGGCTTGCCCTTCGTAAAGGCAGGCTCAGGAACTGGCCTATGCTTCGCCTGCACCTCAGTCACTTGGGTAACGAACAGCCAGTGGGAGTGTCCCCGAATCTGGTTTGATGTCCTCACACGAAGCCTCGCATAGCGATACCGAATTGGTTCAACGGGCCGCCCCGTAAGAACACGGGCTGATTGTTCAGCATTGCTGAACTTTGTTCAGACAGCCTATTGTCTCAGTTACGCCTACGGCCCTCTGCGTAGGCTATCGGACTAGGGACAAGCCCCCAACATTTATGTGGGGGTATCTGACTGTCTGCTAAATTGATCCACTGTTCAACCTGAAGAATGCCGGCGGGGTATATACCCCGCCGGTATTCTCATCTTCCGAAGCCGGTCCGATCAGGACCAGGTTTTCAGGACAACGTCAATGCGCGCAAGTTCGTCGGCGCTGAATGCAAGGTTGTCCTGGGCGGCGATGTTCTGCTTTAGCTGCTCGACGGTGGACGCCCCTATCAGGGCGCTGGTGACGGCGGGGAGCCGCAGGGTCCAGGCCAGCGCCATTTGGGCCAGGGTTTGGCCGCGCTCCTGAGCGATGGTGTTGAGCTGCCCCAGACAATTCCAATGGCCCTTCTCCTGCTCCTGACGCCACCAGTGCTGGCCGTCCTCGCCGCGCTTGCCCTGGCGCGAGTCCGGCGGCAGGCCGTCGAGGTAGCGATCCGTCAGCGTGCCCCCGGCAAGCGGGCAGAAGGCGATGATGCCCGTGCCGTGGACAGTGGTGTGCGGGAGCAGGTCCGTCTCGGTGCCGCGCCCGAGCATGTTGTAGTAAGGCTGGTGGATGGTAATCGGCGCCCAGTCGTGCCGGCGGCAGACCTCGACCGCCTGGGCGTACTGCGCCCCGGAGTAGCTGCTGACACCAACATACAGCGCCTTGCCCTGCCGGACAATCAGGTCCAGCGCACCCAGCGTCTCCTCCAGCGGAGTCTCGCCGTCGGGCCGGTGGTGGTAGAAGATGTCCACATACTCCAGCCCCATCCGCTGGAGCGACTGGTCGAGGCTGGCGACGAGGTATTTCTTGCTGCCCCCATCGCCGTAAGGGCCGCTCCACATCCCGTAACCGGCCTTGGTCGAGATAATCAGCTCGTCGCGCGGCATGTCTTTGAGGATCTCGCCTACCACGCGCTCGCTGTTGCCGGGCGGCGGCCCGTAGTTGTTCGCCAGATCGAAATGCGTGATGCCGCTGTCAAACGCCGTATACATACACCGGCGGCAGACCTCTTCCATGCCCGGCTCCCCCAGCGCTTGCCAGAAGCCGAGCGAGATGAGCGGCAGCTTCAGGCCGCTGTCCCCGCAGCGGCGGAAATGCGCGTTCTCATAGCGGTCTGGCGCGAAGTCGTGTGTCATAAGTCTTGTCTCTCCTGTGCCGCGTCTGTTCGCCGCATCCGTCCCGATCTCCTGCCTTGACATCCTGTGTGCAAGCCTGACGAGCCTGCCGGCGTTTCTCTCTTGACAAAACCGTGTGGCGGCCTTACAATGGCTAAAACCTCTTCCCAAAGGGCACACTATGAAACGCCGTCAGTTCCTCCAAACCGCTCTTGCCGCTCTCGCCGCCGGCTCACTCATGCGCCGGAACCGGGCGGACGCGCCCACATCCGAGGGCTTGTCGCTATCCGAGAGCGGACCCATCTATCAGGCAGCCGGGATCGCCTTGGATTTTGCCGACGCCATCACGCTCGAAGCCTGGGTCAAGGCTGACCCGATGCCCCAGGGCGGCGGGCGCATCCTGGACAAGCTCATTCCGGGGACGAATAACAGCTACCTGCTGGATACCTACCCCGGCAACTCGCTCCGCCTCATCACGGCCAAAGGCCAGTGTTCTTATGACGCGCGACTGTCGAACGACCGCTGGACGCATGTCGTCGGCGTTTATAGTGCCTCCCAAAAAGTCATGGCGCTGTACGTTGACGGCAAGCAAGTCGCCCGCGTCACGGACGGCACTTTCCCGCCCCTTGTCAAGACGCCGGTGCCCCTGCGAGTCGGGATGGACCCGAACGGTGAGAACCGCTTCCGGGGCCACATCCTGCGGGCCGCCGTGTATGGCCGGGCGCTCGCGGCAGACGAGGTCGCCCGACGCGCGGCGTCCGGGGCGCCCTCGGCAGTCTCGCTGCCCAATGTCGTGGGAGATTGGCACTTTACCAACAAGCTGGGCCGCACCATCGCGCCCGTCGCCGGGATGCTGG
>JANOOM010000777.1:0-2013 GCA_031421335.1 Armatimonadota bacterium | reverse complement strand
TGCCGTTCGGGTTCGTGACCGCGACGAACGTGTTCTCTAGCTCATCCCCTGGCGTGAACTGCGGTCCATCGTTGGCATTGGCTATGGCGCTCTCGAAGCCCACGCCCCCAACGTTTAAAGCGGAAGTAAAAGAAACGCTGTTGCTGCCTGCACTTACAGTGAAGGTGCTGGCGACTTGACCCGGTGTATTGTTGCCAGTGGTAGCCGGAAAGGGGCTTGTCTGGACGGGATTCGTCAGTTGGTGTGGGGAGCTGACCAGCGTGACCTGCGCGTGCGCCGCCCCGCCGCCCAGGGCTGCGAGGGCACTGAAGGCGACGCCGAGGCGCGCGGCGCTGGCGAACTTTTTGGTGTGATCGTACTTGAGCATGGTGGTCCTTTTCGAGTGCTTTCTTGGTCTACGCCCGCGTCTCACAAGTGGCGCGAGCGGCGGCGAATGGTCCCGTGCGGTATCGCTCGCGCGGAGAGTTCGGAATGGGCAGCGCCCAGAAAAGGGTCTGGTGGGCAGAAAAGCCTTGCGGCGAGATAAAACTGTTGATGGAGCGGGAAGTCCCTTGGACAGTTCGAACGGTTTCTCAGCCCCCCTTCTCGTTGATGTCGTTGTCACTGGTAAGGCTCTCCTCCTTGAGTGGGCGCCCCCGCAGCCAGGTGGCGACTTGCTCGGCCTCGCCCCGCTTGCTTTGGAACGCCCCGGCGCTCATCGCCGCCTTTTGTAAAATCTGCATCGCTGCCTGCGGCTGCGTGCGGACCTGCACGGTGTTGTCCAGCAGGGCCATCATAGCTCGCGCTGGCGATTGGGGCCGGGGCCGCCAGCGCGCCCCTGCCTCGTAGCGGGCCGACAGGATCAGCCCGACCGGTAGCGGGTCGGTCGCGGCGCGTCCGCCTAATGCCTCGATGGGGGATGTCCTGCCCCTCTGCCCGTCCGCGTCTCGCAGCGACAAAGGCTTTGCGTAGGGATGGACGCGCCCGTCGGCATCGAACACGGCGTACTCGTCGGAGAAATAGGTCGCTCCCGCCCGCACCAGGGCGGCCACCAGGCTGCTCTTGCCGCTGAACGTGCGTCCCGGAATGACCACGGCCTTGCCGCCCCAGCCGACGACGCCGGCGTGGACGAACAGCGGGCCGCGCGAGGCGGCCGCCACCTGCCCGTGCAGGGCAGACGCCAGCGCGTCCAGGACCTCGCCGGCGTCGCGCGTGTGGGCCACCCGACAGGCCCCTTGATGTAAAAAGAAATGCGGGGCCGGGTGGGCGCGCGAACGGCTCTCCACCACG
The DNA here is from genome assembly GCA_031421335.1 of Armatimonadota bacterium. Taxonomy (GTDB): domain Bacteria; phylum Armatimonadota; class Armatimonadia; order Armatimonadales; family Capsulimonadaceae; genus JANXMY01. The sequence continues at coordinate 744 of JANOOM010000777.1, read as the reverse complement.
GCCAGCGAAAATAGGCCGTCCACCTCGGGATCGGCGGCGGAAAGGGAGCCGGGCGGCAGGCGGTCCGCCAGGCACTCCAACAGGGCCGCGTCGGTCGTGCGGACACCGATCCGCGCGCCGTGGCTGGTGAAGGCAAGCCCCGCCGACCAGCGGAAGCGCTCCAAGGCACGCCAGCAGGGGGAAGCGGAGTCGGGCGGATGCGCCAGCGTCGGCATCGCCGCACTCCCGTCGTCCTGCTGCCTCATGTTCGTCTGCATGGCGTTCATAAAGTTCTCCGTGGCTGCATCGTACCTTATTCGCGCCGCCTTTATCGTAATTCCCGTTACTTAGCAGCCAAACGAGGCATTTCGCCGTCTGCATTTCTTCTATGCATAAACCATGCCAAAGCAGGCGAAAATGCCTGCTCGCCCTGATTTTCTGCAAAATATGTTTGGGCGGTCTCCAGGCACTCTGGAATGCCAAGGAGTTAGGTATACTGATCCGACATGCCCATGCCTCCTCATTCCGCCCCGCGAACGCCGACCGGCAGACGCGCCCGCCGCCCGGACAAGGGGCGATGGCTCGTTGACCACCTGCTCCTCGTCTGCCTCTTCGGCCTCCTCGTCCTCGCGCTTCTGGCCGAGATGCCCTGGGTGTCCCGTCCGGTGCGCTCTCACCTGCTGCAAGCCGCCGTCGTCCTGGTCTACACCCTGATCGCCGCCGCCGGCCCTGCCTCGGGCCGCCTCGCCCGCGCCGACTGGCGCG
>JANOOM010000776.1:0-27297 GCA_031421335.1 Armatimonadota bacterium | reverse complement strand
TCCGCACTCGTCCGCACTCGTCCGCACTCGTCCGCACTCGTCCGCACTCGTCCGCACTGTTTCCGTGCCGCCGACTAAAGGAGCACCCATCGTGATCAAGTCCCGCTTTCTCCCCCTCGTACTGCTTGCTGCCCTGGCCCTCGCCGCGCCGTCCCGCGCCCTAGACCTGACCGGCGGCGTCATGCGTGCCGTCCCGACGCCGGGCGGCCACGCGCCCTCCGTGGACGGCGACCTGTCCGACTGGGACCTGTCCGGGGCCGAGCCGGTCTGGATGGCGCCTGAGACGGCCCGGAAGTTCCACGCCCAGGTCGCCCTGATGTACGATAAGGACGCTCTCTATGTCGGGGCCGATGTCAGCCTGCCCGCGCGCGCGCTCCGCAACCCGAACAACCCCGTAGACGCCTTCTGGTGGGGGGACGTGCTGGAGCTGCGCGTGGCCGCCGACCCGGCCCTGCCCGCGCCGCTGAACGGCGGCGTGGTCAGCGATCGGGTGGCCCACCTGACCTTTTGGAAGAACTCCGAGACCGGCAAAGACTTCCTGCACATCGTCTACGGCGTCGGCCTGGACCGGGGCCACATCGTCAATCCGCCCGGCGCGAAGCTGATTGTCCGCCAATACGGCACCGATCATTACGTCGTCGAGGCCCGCATCCCGTGGGCCGCCCTGCACGCGCCCGGCGGCACGAACCCCTTCGCGCCCGGTCAGAAGATGACCGCCGTTTGGAGTCCGCACTGGGGCGGCGAGACGCAGGTGGCCGCCTTGTACCGCCAGAACCCCGGCGCGTTCGCCTTCAGCCAGCCGCAGACCTGGGGGCAGGTCGAGTTCAGCGCGGCCGGGCGGCTCGCCCCCCGGCATGAGACCATGACGCAGCTTTTAGCCCGCTTCGCCGCCCCCGCCGCTGTCCGTCCGGGCGCCCCCTTCACCGTCCATGTGCCGGGTCCGGGCCTCCAAGTCTCCGTCAATATCCTGGGGCCGAGCGGTGAGGTGGTCCGGGAGCTGATGGGCGGCGAGTCCCACCCGCCCGGCGACTTGACGCTGCGCTGGGACGGCCACGACCAGTGGGGGACGCCGATGCCGCTTGGCGCTTATCGGTGGGGCGCCTACTTCTCGCGCGGGCTGCGAGCGCGTTTCGTCGCGGGCGTCGGCAAGACCGCATCCCCCTACTACGACACCGCCGACGGCAAGGGCGGGTGGGGCGCGGACCACTCAAACCCCGTTGGCGTCGCCGCCGATATGGGCGGCCTGTATTTCCTGTGGCCCGTCGCCGAGAGCGGCCGGGCCGTCGTCAAAACCGGCTACGGCGGCAAAGTGCTGTGGCGCAAGACTCCCTTCGTCGGCGGCGGCTTCGGGCCGTTCTACGCCGTCGCATCGGGCGGCAAGTACCTCTTCCTGACGTTTGGTGTCTCCGACCCCCAGCTCATCCGGCTGGACGCCGCCACGGGCCAGACCCTGACCTGGGGCGACGCGCCCGACGCGAAAGTCGAGGCACCCATTTCGGTCAGCAAGGCCGCCGCTTTGCCGTCCGCGTCTTCGCCCCTGGGCAGCCAGCCCGAGTCGGTCGGCCTGGCCGCGTCGAGGGCGGAGGTCTTCGCGTCGGTCTACTCGCGGAACATCATCCAGGTCCTGGACTCCGGAACGGGCGCCCCGGTGCGGACATTAGCCTGCCCCGGCCCGCGCGGCGTCTGTCTAGACGCGCGGGGCGACCTGTATGCTGTGTCTTACGTCCCCGGCCGGCCCGCCCGCGTCCTGAAGTTCGGCGGGGGGCGCGGGGCGGGCCGGCCGGTCGTCACAGCGGGCCTGGCCGCGCCCTGGGGCGTGGCTGCCGATGCGAAAGGAGACCTGCACGTCTCCGACGGCGGGGCGAGCCAGCAGGTGAAGACGTTCTCGCCCCAGGGCCGCCTCCTGGCCGCCTGGGGCAAGCACGGCGGGCGCGCAGCCTTGGGAACTTATGATCCGTCTTCCTTCCGCGACCCCGCAGGTGTCGCCGCCGATGCGCGCGGCGGCCTGCTCGTCGCCGAGTCGTCCGCCCCCAAAGTCTTTTCCCGGTGGGATGCGCTGACGGGCCGGCCGCTCGCCCGCTGGTTTGGCGGGCCGTCGTACTGGGACGGAACGTGGCCCGACTCGGATGACCCGCGCACCGTCTATTACCAGATCACGGGTGGCTTTGCGCGGGCCAACCTGTCCCGCCCAGACACCCCGCGTGCATCCTGGGCCTCGAAGCAGGAGCAGGACAGCGGGGCCGTCATCCCGACCGTCTTGGTGGCGAAGAACGGCTTGAAATATTTGGTCAACGACGTCAGCCCCAACGCCATTTACCGGGTGCAGGGCGATCAAATGCGGCCTGTCGCCTTCTTCCGCGTCCATAACCGGGGGCAGAAGGGCAACGCACTGGGCCGCACCTACCTGGAAGTCTGGCAGGACGCGAACGGCGATGGACTGGTGCAGCGGGGCGAGGTCTCGGTTCTGGACACCGTGGAAAGCAAGCCGCTGGCCCCGCTGGGCGATTGGGGCGTCCCGACCACCACCATGACGGCAAGCGGCGACTTGTACCTGGAAACGTCTGCCAACAAGATCTTGAAGATCCCCGCCGCCGGCTTCCGCGCCGGCGGCGGCCTCCGGTGGAACCTGGCGCGGGCCTCTTACGTCGTCCCGACTATCCTGCCCGCCTTCGGCGACAGCATGTACGTCGGCCCGCGCGGCATGGCGGGCCTGCGCGTGGACGGCCGGGGCGACCTCTACACCTGCTTCTCGGCCAACGCGCCCGTCGTCACACCGGAATTGACGCGAAAGATGCGCGCCGCCTTCCCCGGCCTGCCGCAGTCCGCATGGGGCGCCTACGCCACCCAGGAGCTGGCCGACCGGATGCACGAGGGCCTGGGCCACACGGGCGAGTCGAACGCCGTCAAGTTCGCCAAGTTCGCCCCCGATGGGCGCCTGCTGTGGGTGGCGGGCCGCAAGGCCACGGCGGCGGCCGGGCCGGGCGAGATGTACCACTTCTGGGCGCTGGCCGGGCTTCTCGGCGACGCCTACATCGCGGGCGCGAGCGAGTGGGGGCCGATGTACGTCTACACGCAGGACGGCTTCTTCGTGGACTCGCTGTTCAACAACCCCGGCCTGGACCCGCCCCCCGGCCCCTATACCTTCGGCAGTGAGACCGGGGCGGGCCGCCTCCAATACTTCCCCAAGCTGGACCAGCTATGGGCCTACTCCGTCGGCATGGCCTACCGGGTGCAGGGGTTCGCGCACGGCCGCATGGTCGGCGAGAGCCGGGCATCGGGGACGGTGACGCTGGACAAAGTCTATGAGGAAGAAGGGGAAAAAGGAAGGGCGCGGCAAGCGGCGCCCCTACAGATCGTGCCGGTCACGGGCGACCCGCTGGCGGATGCGGGCATCTGGGACGCCGTTCCGGCGAGCATCCTGCGCCGCAACGGCGGCGATCTAGCGACGGTCCAAGTCGGCTACGACGCCCGGAACCTCTACGCGCGCCTCCACGTCGCCGACGACACGCCGCTCCAGAACGCTGCTGACCGGGTGAACACCGCCTTTAAGGGGGGCGACACGGCGGGGCTGGTGCTCGGCCCGGCTGCCCCGCACGACCGGGCCGGCGCGGGCGACATGCGGCTGATGGCCGCGATGATTGGGGGCAGGCCGCACCTCGTCGCCATGCAAGTGGTGACGGCCGGTGCAAAGAATCTCGAGGACTATTACACGCCGAGCGCCGGTCACGCCCGCTTCGACTTCGTGGGCGACGTGCCGGGCGGGCGGGTCGTGCTGACGCCCGACGCGGACGGCCACGGCTACACGGCGCTTTTCGCGGTCCCGCGCTCCTTCCTGGGACTGCCGCTCGCGCCGGGCGCGTCCCTGTCCGCCGACGCCGAGGTGCGCTTGTCCGGCCAGGGCCAGCAGGGGCCGCAGACGGCCGCGCGCTGCTACCTGTTCACGCCCCAGCGGCCCGAGACCAGCATGACCAGCGACGCCCCCACGGAAGCGCGGCTGTACCCGCAGTATTGGGGGCGGGCCGATGTGAAATAAGGGGAAGTGAGATAGGGGGAGGCTGTCCCGCACTTTTTTTGCTGGAAGCGAAGCGTTTTGCCGTCCCTGCCGTTATACTATACTATGCGCCCCAGTGAAGCGGCTCGGATTCGGCCCTGCCGGCCCCGCCGCGCGGCGCGAAGAACGGCCTCAACGTGACCCGACACCTGACTCTCCCATCCCTGATGCTGCTCCTCGCCTCGTCCCCCGCGCACGCCGCCCCGGCCGCTGCGACGGTGGCTGCGACGGCCGCTGCGACGGTGGCCGCGCCCGCCCCGCTTCCGCCACCGACCGTGCCGGTCGCGCCCGCGCCGACGAAGCTGCCGGAGCGCGGGACCTACCAGATCACCGGCGACGCTTCCGCCCTGTCCGTGTTCGCCGTTTCTGCCGACGCCCAGGAGCTGTTCACCGCCCTAGCCGAGAAGGCGGGCCTGCGCCTAGTCGTGGACGACACCGTTTCGCGCCGCCTGACGGTCAACATCCTGCACAAGCCCGCCCGGCAGATACTCGACGATATCGTCAGCGCCTACGGGCTGTCGGCGGCGGACGTTGGGGGCGTGCTGATGATCTCTGAGGGCATCCCGCGCTCGCCATCGTCTTATTTGCTTTCGGACATCAGCTCCATCCCGACCAAGTATGTGGACGCCGCCAACGCCCGGAACCTGCTGCCGGTCTTCTTGCAGGACTACGTCAAGGTCAACTCCGAGCAGAACGCCGTTGTCCTGTCCGCCCCGACCGAGGTGCTTGCCAAGTTCCGCGAGGACATCGGCCAGTTCGACATCCCTGCCTCCCAGATCGTCGTGGACCTGCTCCTGGTCGAGCTGACCGATACCACCGTGGACCAACTCGGCCTGGCCTTGACCTACCACAACGGGCGCGAAGGCCCGGCCATTGACCCGGCCGCCGGCACGATCACCTATGAGGCCGGTGGGGCCGTGGACAGTACCGGCGTCATCACGCATCTCTCCAACCAGTTCTTCGCCCGCCTCAGCGCCTTGCAGCAGCAGGGGCGTGCGCGCGTGCGCGCGAACCCGCGCATTGCCACCGTCTCGGGCCGCCAGGCGACCATCTTCGTCGGCCAGCAGCGCTATGTCGCAACGCCCATCGACACAGGCGGCAACGGCGGCAGCCGCAACTACATTGATGCGGGCGTTAACCTTGCCATCACGCCCTACACGGGCGGCCAGGGGCAGATTCTTGTAGACGTCAACGCCGAGGTCTCCACGCTGTCGGCCCCCGACCCGGCCACCCACCTGCCCGAGAAAAGCACGCGGACGGCCAAAACGGTCGTCCGGGTCAAGGACGGCCAGACCATCGTCATCGGCGGCCTGGTCCAACAGGAGACGCGCGACGTCCGCACCAAGGTGCCCGTCCTGGGCGATATCCCCTTCCTTGGGCCGCTGCTGTTCCAGACAAAGAATGTCCAGACCACCCAGACCGAGCTGGTCCTGTTCATCACGCCACGCATCCTGTCCAACACGGGCCACCTGCCCGCCGCCGAGGAGGCTGCCCTGAAGGCCCGGTTCCTCGACTCCGACCTGAACCGATCGCTGCCGCCCGCGCCGCGCCCGCCCGACCCGCCCATCCCGCCGTCCCTGCGCCTGCCCGGCCTCGACCCCGAGGCGCCGACGTCGGCCCCCGCCGGGCCAAAGACTGGGCCGAAGGATATGTCCAAGTGACGAAGGATGTGTCCAAGTGAGAGGATGCGCGACCCCCCCCGCCCCTAATCCTGGGGGAGCCGGACTTAGAGCAGTCCCTTTTGATCCCCCCAGGATTGGGGGCGGGGGGGGCGTTGTTTTCCTCCTCCTCGCCCTGCTGCTGGCGGGCCGGCCCGCCCATGCCCAGCTTGCTAACGGCTTTTACAACATCACCGCCATCGAGCAGCGCGTCCTGCCGAACGCCGTCCAGATCACGATCCGCACCGACGGGGCCGTCCGGTTCGGCGTCAACCGCGATGAGCTTCCGGGCAACTACGCGGGCAGCAAAACGCCCGTCTCCGCCTTCCGCGTCCGGCTCTACAACGCCCGCGCCCGCGTGCCCGCGTTCACTGACATCGGCGCCTACCCGGTGGACTCGGCGGTCGTGACTCTGGGGACGGACGACTTCCAGAACTCGACGGATTATGACGGGCGCCGCCCGCGCGTGGATATCACCCTGCGCTTCTTCGTGCCGGTCCTGGTGCGCGCCTTCGGTAACGACACCTACCGGACGCTCTACCTCAACCCGCGCGACGTCAGCATCGCGCGCGGGGCAGACGGCAGCTCCGTCGTCATCACGGCTGCCTCCGACCGCACCGATGCCCGCCACATTGGGGGCATCCACCGCTCGCCGCCCGAGTCGCAGGTGCATCGGCTGTCGCTGCGGCCCCTGCCGGGCGGGGCAGGCGAGCCGCGCATGCAGATCAGCGCCCTGCACACGCCGCTGGCCGCGTTGCTCCAGGCCGTCGGCGCGGCCCAGGACTTGCCGCTCGTGGTGTCCGCCGGGGCGGGGGACACAGACGTCTCCTTGGTCCTGCCCGACGCCACTTTGGCCGACCTGCTGGCCGCCCTGCGCGTGGGCTACGGCCTGGTCGCCGTGCCGCGCGCTCTGGACGAAGGCGGCGGGCTGACCTTCGGGCGCGGCGAGTCGGCCGACGTGACGACTGCACTGCACCTGCGCTCCCTGGCGCCCGAGCAGGCCCGGCTGCTGCTGCCGGACTTTTTGCTGCCGTCCGTCCGCGTGGACGCCGCCAACAACTCGCTGGTCGTCTCCAGCACGCCCGAGGTGGCGGACAAGATTCGCCGCGACCTAGCCCTTCTGGACCTGCCGCGCCCCCAGGTGCGCGTCGAGGTGACCGCCTGGGAGCTGGCGTCGGCGGCGGACGCCCTCTACGCCCTGAGCCTGACCCGGACCTTGGGGCGGGAAAGCGAGAGCGTCGGCACCGACGCGGGCCAGATATCGGTTCTCTCCCAAACCGGGCAAACGCGCCAGTTCCGGGCCGCCATGTCTGCCCTCGCCACCCGGAGCCGCGCCCGCCTGACCGCCCGGCCTTTTTTGGTAGTGGCTTCAGGCGCGCTGGGGACGTTTTTCCTGGGGCAGACGCGTTACGTCACCGTGCTCCAGCAGAACAACTTCGGCCAGCAGGTACCCTCTGCTTTGGCGATCCAGATCGGCTATTCGCTCTCGGTCCGTCCGACGATCGGGTCCGTCGGTGACATCACCCTGGACCTGGACCCGCGCATCTCCACCGTGGACGCCATCGAGAACGGGACGGGCCTGCCGACGGTCGGCATCCGAGAGGTCAAGTCCGTCATCCGCGTCCGCGCCGGGGACACCGTCGTCCTGGGCGGCCTGGACTCGGACCTCGTGGGCCGGACCGACCAGGGGCCGGGGTTGTTCGCCCGCGTTCCGCTTCTGCGCGACTTGTTCCGCTCACACCGCCGGAACCAGGCGCGCACGAGCCTGATACTGCTGGTGACGGTGCAGCGGGCGTGACCCACCCCGGCACAAGTGCCAACCCTCCCGAGGCTTTATTGGGGTGAACCGGGAGGGCCGGGTGAGAGGGTTGCTGAAGGGTTTTGTGGGATGAGTGGGACGCGGGCTGTTAAGGGGTGGTCAGAGAGGTCCCGTCAGCAGCACAGCGAGCTGGTGCCATCGCTAGCTCAGTATGCAGCCTTCGTCAACTATGCAGCCTTCGTCAACTATGCAGCCTTCGTCAATCAAAGAAGACCGCCCGACAACCCTACCGCCCCACCCACCCTTTTAACCCCAATAAAGCCGCGGGGGGGTCGGGGCGCAGGGACGGGGTGGGTTCCAAAAGCCAATCATCATGGAAACACGCCTTATGCAAACACGTCTTATGCAAACACGCCTCTTCTTTTTTCTGCTCTGCGCCCTGCTGCTCCTGGCCGCCCCGCACCCCGCCCCCGCTCAGGACAACGGCGGGGCCGCTGCTGCCGCCGCACAGTCCTACACCACCATCAGCGCCGTTTCGGTCACGCCGCTCTCCAACGGCGTCCAAATCCGCATTGCCGCCGACGGCATCCTCCAGTTCCGCACTGAGGGCGGCGACTACGGGGGCGGCAGGCTCTACGGGGCGCGCATGACCCTGTCCTTCCCCGGCGCGAAGAATGGCACCGGCAAGAACTTCTTCAACGTCTCCTCCTACCCCGTCTCCTACCTCCAGGTCGCAACTTCGAAGCAGGCTGTCGGCGGCATCGGGGTGGACCTGACCATCAGCAACTTCGTCAGCACGAATGCCTCGGTGACGACCGAGCCGGACGGCCAGGGCGTCCTGATCACCGTCCAGTCGGACCGCACCGTCGAGCGCGGGCGGCGGGCCGGGTCGGCCGCGCCCCTGGCCGCGCTCAAGCCGGATACCTCAACCCTCGTCCGCTTCGAGAACGGGCGGCTCTCGGTGCGCGCCGTCAAGGCCGACATCCACACCTTCCTGAGCGCCATCGCTGGCGAGACCGGCCTGTCGGTGGCTGTGGACGACGCCGTGGACCGCAAGATCAGCCTCAACATCCAGAACGCCGATCCGGACAGCGTCGTCCGCAGCATCGCCACCGCCTACGGCCTGGCCTTGTCCAAGATAGACGGCATCTACATGATCAGCGAGGGCGTCCCCACCGACCTCGCTACTTACCACCTGTCCGGCACGCAGTCCTACCGGATGCAGAACACGCAGGCGCTCACGGCGTCGGGCCTGCTGCCGAACTTCCTGTTTTCCTACGTCAAAGTCAACTCCGAGCAGAACGCCGTCGTCGTCACCGCCCCGTCGCAGATGCTCGCCAAGATCGGCTCAGACCTCAACCGCGTGGACATCCCCTCGCCGCAGATCTTGATCGAAGTCATTGCCGTCGAGCTGACCAATACGACCGATAAGTCGCTCGGCATCACGGTCAACAACACCGCCCACACGTCCATCACGACCGTGGACGTTCCGAACGGCCTGATCACCTACAACACCATCGGGGCGCTGCCCAAGAACTTCCTGCTGACCTTGCAGGCCCTGGAGCAGACCGGCAAGGCCCGCGTGCGCGCGCGGCCCCAGATGGCGGTCGTCAACGGGAGGACGGCCGAGATCTTCATCGGCGCCCAGCGGTTCATCCTGACCCAGTTCAACGGCTACGGCCAGACGCAGACCCGCATCCAGCCTGTAGACGTCGGCGTCAAGCTCTCGATCACGCCCCTGACCGGCGGCAACGGCGAGATCACGACGCGCGTCGCCCCGGAGGTCTCCAACATCACCGAGCTTGACTTGCAGACCGGCCTGCCCGTCCTGTCCACGCGCCGGGCCGACACGACCGTGCGCGTCAAGGACGGCGAGACCATCGCCATCGGCGGGCTGACCTTGAACCAGGAGCAGACCGTCAACAGCAAAATCCCCTTGTTCGGGGACATCCCCCTGATCGGCAACTTGTTCCGCTCCAAGAAGAAGAACCTGGTCCAGACCGAACTCGTCGTCTTCGTCACGCCCCGTATCATACGCAATGGCGTGGACACCCTGCCGGTCGCCGTGCCGGCCGGCCCGCGCGCCGTGACTCCGCCTGTTACTCGGGGGAGGTGACTGTAGGAGAGTTAGACGCCCTTGGCCTTCTTGTCCTCAGGCCTCTGTAGGGGCTGATGTTCGGGGCATTCGCCCAGCGATCAAGGGCTTTTAGAATATCGGGGGATGACTAGGGTGAGGAAAGGAAGCATCCACCTGTGCGGCAAGATGCACGGAATGCCGGAACTGAAACATGGTCGCGGATGGGGGCAGCAATGCAACAAGGGTAGCTCATCGGAGCTACCCCTATAACCCATGCCCTGGCGACTGAACACTGCCTCAAGGACAAGAGAAGCTCACTCCAGGGACTACGTTCTTATTATGGCACGGTTCCTCTCAATTGACCTCCGCCGCCCCGCCGTTCGCGCCCGTCGCTGTCACCTCGACGGCGAAAACGCGCGCCGTCAGGGCGCGGCCGTCGGCGGCGGGCGGCTGCAAGTGGGCGGGGGTCCAGGGTGTGCCGCCGACCGAGACGCCGATGACGTGGCGGCCCGCCGTCAGCCGGGCGGGGACCAACAGCGTCACGACGAGCGGGCCGGTGCGGGTGATGACCACCCGCGGGCCGCCGTCCACGGCGAAGAACCGGGGCGGGGCGCCGGTGGGGGCCGCAGTCCAGATCTTGAGCGTGTACGCCCGGCCCGAAACGACCGGCAGGCGCAGAACGGACTTCGCGCCCGCCCAGCGGGCGGTCGTGACGGACGGTTTCAGGGCCGGCGGCACGTCCTGGGCGCCCTCCGGCCCGAACCAGCCCGGCCCGACATAGTCGCTGTCGCCCGCCGCACCGATCTTGACGCGGTAGTGAGCGGCCTGGGCGTCGGGGAGCGCGAAAAGTATCTCGTTCAGCCCGATCTGCGCCCGCGCCCCGATGCCGTTCCGCACCGACACGCCGCCAGGCTGCGTGTTCTCGGCGACCACGGCGGCGCGGACATTGGCCCCCAGGACGATAGCCGGGCCACTCGAGGCGAACTGGCAGCCGTGGACGATCAGCCGTCCCCTATGGGCGACGATGGCGCCGGTCTGAGCCGTGTCCGAGAAGTGGCAATCGCCGAAAGTCACGGCCGTATCGCCGTCCAAAAGGGCCACGCCGCCGGGATTTGCCCAGAAATTACAGTTGACGAACTGGGCCGCCCCGCCCGCACCGGGCGAAACGACGACGCCCGCGTTCGGCGCACCCGTGAAGGTGGTGAACTCGCCGTTCGTCACCTGGATGCCGATGGGCTGGATGGCGTCAATCAAGACGCCGATATGACATCCGTCCGCCCCGATGCCCGAGAACTGCCCGTTGCACTCGCCAGCGGGGGTGTGGATAAACCGGTAGCCGACGCGCGCCCCGAACACGAATGTGTTCAGGACGTACTCCCAGTCCGTCCGCCCGAAGACGAATGCTTCTAGATTAGCTTCGGTGTAGGTCACGACGGGGGCCTCGCTGCCGGTCGTGATGCCGGGGTAGTGCGAGCGCGCCCAGTAGTGCTCGTTGAAATGCACGTTCTCGACGCGCCCGATGTCCGAGGTCGTGTCTATGAAAATCCCGCGCCGCAGGACGCACCCGAAGACGTTCCGTATCAGGTGCAGCTCGCTCCACGGGACGCCGATCTTGATGCCCTGGTAGGCGTTGATGAACGTAACGTTCTCCACGTCATTGTGCATCCCCTGGCCGTGGATGGCCCATGGGTAGGCAGTGATGCTGTCCCATTTCTGCTCGGGCCAGACCATCGTGACGCCCTGGAGCGAACTGCTTTCGGTCAGCTCGACGGCGGCCGGGCCATCTTCGCGCCCGCGTCCGCCGGTGATCGCCAGTGTCGTCCCCTTGTCCCAGGCGCCGTGGTGAGGCGCGTTCCAGCTCCCGCGCAGAGTAACGCCGGTGGGCACATGGAGGCTGCCGGCGATGTGGTACACCCCCGGCGGCAGCAGCACTTCGCCGCCGGTCTTGCCTTTGAGGTCTAAAGCGGCTTGAAGGGTAGGGGTGTCGTCATCGGCGGCGTGGGCAGGGGCGGAGAAAGCGAGAAGCAGGAGGATAAAGAAGAGCGGTTTCATGTGGATGTGCCTTTCGGAACCCACCCCGCCGCAAGCGGCGACCCTCCCGAAACGGGAGGGTGGGGTGAGAGGGTGTACGGTCGGTTTTGTGTGATGAGTGGGTGGCTGTTTTGTCAAAGGGCCAGCGTCACGGCAGGGCAGCGTCACGGCAGGGCAGCGTCACGGCAGGGCAGCGTCACGGCAGGGCAGCGTCACGGCACCCTTAACCACCCCGCCTCCCAATCATCCCGCCCCACCCCCCGACAACCTTCTCACCCCACCCTCCCGTTTCGGGAGGGTCGCCGCTTGCGGCGGGGTGGGTTCCACTGCCCCCCGCAGCTCCCCCAAAAACGCCGGGTCGCTGCACGTCAGCCGTGCCCCGAACTGCCACTGGCCCGTCCCCTGCACCACCTTCACGACGAAGTGGTTCCAGCCGCGCATCAGCGGCAGGGCGTCCGCCGTGAACTCGTCCGGCGTGTACGGGTGCGTGCCCCGGTCTTCTTTGACCAGCCTGGAGTTCAGCCAGACCTGGCAGCCGTCGTCTGAGCCGAGCCGCAGGGCGAGCTTGGGCAGATTCGGCTCCACGAGCATGTCGTCCAAAGGGCGCGGACTCCACACCCAGAAGCTCAAATAGGCGGCGGCGTTCTCCATCGGACCAGGGAGGCCCATCTTGCGGAAGTCGAAAACGCCGTCGTCGTCGGCGGGGTGCGCGCGCCATTCCAGGCCGCCGGACTTGTCGCCCGGCCTGGGCCGCAGGGCCGGTCCGACGCCGACATTGTCGGTATCATACGCGGCGGCAGCCGAGGCCGCGCCGAAGCTGCCGCAGACGAGGGCATTTGTCAGGTGGCCGAACTCATCGAGCGCCGCGTCCGGCGCGGCCTTGCGCGCGGTCAGCACGACGCCCAGGTTGGTCAGGAGCCGCTTCCAGAGGGCGCGCCCCTCGCGCGACTCCGGCGCGAAGGACGTGACGAGGGTGCGTCCGGCCCCCGACTTGTACTCGACGAGGGCGGCCCCGGATGGCTTGGCTTCGCGCTCTGAGCGCAGCAGGGCGGCCGTCTTGACCGGCTCGGCCCGGTTGTTCCAGCGCCGCCACTCGGCGGGGCAGGCGGCCAGCAGGGTGCGGCCCTTGGCGACGAATGGCCCGGCCAGCCCGTGCCGGATTATCGGGGCGGGCTGGCTCTCGGTGAAATAGAAGTCGCCGTCGTCCAGGCCGCTGAGAAGCGGGTCAAGCGACTGGATGAGGAGCGAGGAGGCGGTGCGGTCTGTCAGGGCGAGCGGCAGCGGCAGCAGCGCGTTTAGGGCGGGGAGTGCGGCCGGGTCCACACCCCAGACCAGCAGTGTCGCGCCCGCCCGCACCCGCCGCGTCAGCTCCGCCGCGACGCTTTGCGAAGGCGGGTGCAGGCCGTCCACGACGATGAATGCCGCATCCAGGGCGTCCGAGGCCGCAAGCGTCGCGCCCATCGCTTGCAGCGTGGTGGGCAGCTCGGAGCCGGGCGCGGCCAGCACGCTCACCGTGGCGATCGGGGGCGGGACGGGCTGCGTGGGCGTCTTCATCATGGCTCCCCGATGGTCCCAGGGACTTGGGGACGGGCCGCCCGGCGCGTTGGCCGCCCGCACCGCGTCGAACAACGGCCACGGGCGATACAAGGGCAGGCGCGGGTCGTAGCCAGGGTTGAACGTGGTGCAGTACGGCCCCAGCCGCTCCGGCTGGACGCCCGGCGCATTTTCGCGGTATGGGCCGAAAAAGATGCCGTCCATCAGCGTGTCGGGCCGCGCTGTGTCGGGCATTCCGATCTCAAGCGGCACCAGGCCGTACCAGGCCAGGTTGAAGACGCAGCCGTAGTCCGCGCCGGCCCGGCGCTGGGCGGCGATCAGGCCATACGCTTCGACCGCGATGCCCTCCATACGCCCTCGCGCGGACTCATAGGCGCGCGGGCCGATGAACGGGGCGGCCTGCTTGGGCGTGGCGAAGTAGGCGCTGCCCGTCTCCCCGATCCCCCAGGGCTTGCCACCGCGACTCAGGCGCGTCAGCTCGTCCGGACCGCTGTAGTGGCCCACACTGGTCGGCATCGCACCTTCGGCGTCCCCGTCGCCGTCTGTCGAGACCCAGGGGCGGGTCGGGTCCAGGCGGCGGGCCGTGTCCCGCCAGTCCGCCCAGCCCTGTTTCAGCCGCGCCATTTGCTCGGGGTGCTTGGCCCGGTCAATGAACCAGGCGACTTCGTTGCTGACGCTCCAGCCGAACACGGCGGGATGGTTGCGGTCCCGCAGGACCAAGCGCGCCACCTGATCATCGCAGCGCCGCCAGAAGTCGGCAGAGTCGTACTCGTGCTGGCCGTCGCTGCCCCAGTTCGCCGTCTCGTCCAGGACGCAGATGCCCATCTCGTCGGCCACGTCCAGATACAAGCGCGGGTACGGCTGCGCATGCAGGCGGACGGCGTTGGCGCGGGCAGCGCGCAGCATCGTGAACCAGGACCAGGCGTAGCGCCGGGTCATCTGCGGGATGCCCAGGAAGTGCCACGAGTCGCCGCGCATCTCGAACGGCCTGCCGTTTAGGAGCTGTCGGTCGCCCTGGAACGTGAACTCGCGCCAGCCGAAGCGCGTGTATTGACGGTCCAGCGCCCGCCCGCCCTCGTCGACCGAGACTAGAAGGCCATACAAGTTCGGCGCGTCTGGCGTCCAGAACCGCAGCCGCTTGTTGACACTCTGACTGAGCGTGACGACTGCCGACGCGCCTGGCAGGAGCGTCACCGAGCGTGGCGGCAGATTCAGCACGACCGCGCCCAGATGCCAGCGCGGCTCGGGGCCGGTCAGCACGTCCTTCCCAGCCTCGCTGACCCAGGGCTGTACCGACCCGCCGACCTGCACTGTTCGGGCGCGCGCCGTGTCGTTGCGTAACGTGACCTCGGCGGTCAATACGTCGCGCGAGACTTCCGGCCTGACATACGTTTCCTGGGCGCGGACGGCGGATACGGCGACCAGAAACACGTCCTGCCAGACGCCCGCGATGGCCTGTCCCCAGAACGACCCGGCGGGGTAGGGGTGGCTGCCGGTCGTCCGTGAGTCGTTGAACAGGGAAGCCTTGCGGACGCCCACCTGGATGATGTTCTCGCCGCCGGACGTCACGGCCTCGGTCACGTCGGCCTCAAAGGGCAGGAACAGATCGAAGTTGTGCGCGACCTCTTTGCCGTTGACGAGCACCACGGCGTCCCCGGCCACGGCCTCGAAGTGCAGGAGCAGCCTTCGCCCGCGCCAGGCCGCCGGGACGCGGAACGACCGCTCCATCCAGCCCATCTCCACGGTGTCCCATGCTTTTGGATAGGAGGGGTAGCAGCGGAAATCGCCGCCGTCGTCCCGGTTGAAGGCGTTGACGTTCCACGGCGACGGCACTTTCAGTGCCGTCTTCTCCCAGCGGTTCGGGGCCGGCGGCGTCAGGCCGGGCGCTGCCCCGACGTCGCGTTTCCAGCCGTTCGGCAGGGCGACGGGCTGGAAGCGCCACGACCCGTTCAGGCATGTCTCCTGCCGCAGCGGCCTTTCCGGCGCCTTAACCCAGCCCTCCGAGGGCGCGAAGGCGCGTGCGAAGGTGAGGTGCTTGGGAGGCGCGGCGTGGGCCTGTGTCAGAGCGGCAAACAAGGTGGCCGCGAGGAGGGCCAGGCGGAAAGGGCGTGCGCGTCGTTCCATATGCCCCTATGCTAACATTGTCGAGGTCGTTTGTCAAGGAAGGCGTATAGACCTGTCCAGGCAGATCCGCACAGGGGCGCAGCAAGCGGCGCCCCTGCGCGACAGTTCCAGTGCCCCTTCAAAATCCGGTCCCCCCATTATTCACCAGACCGCTTGCCTAAGTTTTCCCAGGGTTAAAGGTTTTAGTGGGGTAACCCCTGGGCTTCAAGAGTGCAAGCCCCCGCCTTTGCGGGCGAAGAGTCCCGTCCCCTGCCCGCGCCTACCGCTTATCCACAAACATTATTTGCAGAATCTGTGTAACTATGGTAAAATAAGTGCTAATGGCTCAAATCTCTGTCACAAAAAACGCGCTCACAAGAGCGCCGCTTAGAACTGAATAATTGTGCGAACCGGCGAACAAATTCAGGCCGAGATCGAGTCCCACTTCGGGTTCTTCCCCCCATTCTTCGCGCCTGCCCTTGAGTCGCCGCCGGTCATGGAGAACTTGTGGCGGCAGACACTTTCCGCCTACCTCGACAACCCACTCTCTCCACTATTTAAGGAGAAGCTGAACGCGCTGTTGTCCCGCTTTTGCACCGTCCCCTACTGCATGGTCTGCCACTCGTCCGCCCTGCGGCCCTTGGGGATGTCGGCGGGCGCCGTCCTGGCCCTGCTCGAAGCGCCCCCCGCCATGCCCAGCTCTATACCCGGCGCTGTACTCGGGTCCCTGCCCATCCCGGCGCGGGATGAGGCCGCCGCGCCCGCCCCCGACTCGCCCCTGGAACAGACCCTGCTCGCTTGCGCCTGCGCCGTCTTCCTGGGCGATCTGGACATGGAGGCCGGCCATCGGGAGCTGCGGCGCCTGCTGGGGCCGGACCTGCACCTGCACCTCATCGCCTACCTCGCCTACATCCAGACCTGCCACACCTGGATGGCGGCCCACCCCGAGATCTCCTACGAGGCCGACAAGCGCGCCCAGGACTCTCTGGGGCTGCTGCTGGCCGAGGAACCCGCCCTAGCCGACTTCTTCGCCCACTACCCGGAGCGCATCGCGCGGTGGCGCTCGAACCGGGCCGTTGAGGTGGCACGGGCCGACGAGCGGCGGCTGTCCGACGCTGCCCTGCGCGCGAGCGAGGAGCGGCTGCGACTTCTAGTGGACGGCGCCCAGGACTATGCCATGATCCTGATGGATGCGGGCGGCTCTATCACGCACTGGAATGCCGGGGCGCAGCGCATCCTGGGCTATTCGGAGAGCGAAGCCTTGGGGCAGCCCTGCGATATCCTCTTCACGTCCGAAGATCGGGCCGCCAATGTCCCCGCCCGCGAGATGGAAGCGGCGCGGGCGGCGGGCATGACGGCGGGCGAGCGCTGGTGCCTTAAAAAGAGCGGTGGGCGCTTCTGGGCAGACGGCGCTTTGGAGTGTCTGCGCGCGGACGACGGCGCCCCGCGTGGCTTCGCCAAGATCCTGCGTGACGGCACCGAGCGCAAGCGGGCGGACGAGGCGCTCTCCAAGGCCAATGCGCGCACGGAGGGGATTCTGGAAAGCATCACGGATGCTTTCTATGCGCTCGACGCCGACTGGCGCTTCACTCATGTGAACGCCACGGCGGAAAGGATGCTGCGGCGGCGGCACGAGGAGTTGGTGGGCCGCAGCCTCTGGGACGAGTTCCCCGGATCGGCGGACGCTCCCTTCGCGGCGCTTTACCGCCGCGCGGCCGCCGAGAAGGCCGCCGTCAGCTTTGAGGAGTTCTACGCGCCGCTCGACACCTGGTTTGAGGTGCGCGCTTATCCTTCCCCGGACGGCCTCAGCGTCTACTTCCACGACATCACCGCCCGCAAGGAAGCTGAGGCTGCCCTGCGCGTCAGCGAGCGGCGCTTCCGGCGCATGGCCGACGCCATCCCGCACATCGCCTGGACGGCGGACGCGGATGGGGTCATGGACTACTACAACCAGCGCTGGTACGATTATTCGGGGCTGGACTTTGGGACGACCCAGGGGAGAGGCTGGCAGCCCGCCATCCACCCGGACGATCAGGCCCGCGCGAGTGCCGTCTGGCAGGCCTCGCGCGGCAGCGGTACGGTCGCCGAGGTCGAGTATCGCCTGCGTCGGGCCGACGGCACATACCGCTGGCATCTCAGCCGCTCCGAGCCGGTCTGCGACGAGAGCGGGCAGGTCATTCAGTGGGTCGGGACGGTCACCGACATCGAGGAGCGTCGCCGGGCCGAGGACGAGCGCGAGCGTCTGCTGGTCGAGGCCCAGTCCCGCGCCGAGCGCGAGAGCCTGCTAAACCGCATCGCCGCCGCCCTGCGCGCCTCGACCGACCCGGACACCATCCAGCAGCAGGCCGCCGCTCTTCTGGGGGGCGCTTTGGGGGCCGACCGCTGCTTGTTCGCGGTTTGCGAGGAGGTGCGGGACCTCGGCATCATTAGCCAGGAGTGGCATCGGGAGGGCCTGGCGCCGCTCGCGGGCGCCTACCCACTCTCGAACTACCCGACCGTCCTAGCGGCACTGCGGGAGGGCCGGACTCTGGTCGTGCGCGACATGCGCGGCGAAGCCCGCTTTGACGGCGAGCCGCACTCGGCCGGCGAGCGGCTGGGCCTGCGCGCTTCGGTCTGGGTGCCCCTGCTCGACGTCGGCCGGCTGGTGGGGCTGGTGGGGGTGGCGATGGCGGGCCGGCCCCGCGCGTGGACGCCTGTCGAGGTCTCGCTGGTCGAGACCGTCGCCGCCCAGACGCGCACGGCGGCCGAAGCGGCCCGCCTGCGCCTGCGCGAGCACAACATCGCCACCCAGCTCCAGGAGGCTCTACGTCCGGCCCTGCCCGATGTGGTCCCTGGCCTGGCCTTGAAGAAGTACCACGAGGCGGCCTTGGCCGAGGCCGAGGTGGGCGGCGACTTCTACGACGTCTTCCCCGTGGAGAAGGGCTGCACCGCCCTGGTTGTCGGCGACCTGTCCGGCAAGGGGCTGGCCGCCGCCGCCCAGGTCGCCACTGTTCGCAACATGCTCCGCGCGACGCTCTACCTCAGCGCGTCGCTGTCCAGGGCGGTCTTCGACCTCAACAACATTCTGGCCGAGAACTGCCTGCTGACCGGCTTCGCCACCCTCTTCGTCGGCACCTATGACAGCGGCGCGGGCACCCTCACCTACGTTAACTGCGGCCAGGAGCCGGGGCTGGTGCGTCGCGTGGGCCGCGGGCCAGCCGATGCGGGCCGGGTGGAGGAACTGACACCCACCGGCCCCGTGCTAGGCACCTTCGCCGGCGCGCTGTTCGAGGAGCGCACCACTCTGATGGCCCCCGGCGACGCCCTGGCCCTCTTCACCGACGGTCTGACGGAGGCCGGCCCCGACCACACCGATATGCTGGGTATCGAGGGCGTTTCCGCCCTGCTGGTCGCCCCGCACCCCCACAGCGGCGCGGTCAGCGCCGACTACCGGGCCGAAGACCTCCTGCTGCGCCTGATCGCAGGCGTGGACCGGTTCGCCCAAGCAGGGGTCCGCGACGATGTCTGCCTGCTGGTGGCCGTCGTCGAGGGGTGAGGCTTCGGGCGGGGCATGGTCTTCCGCATCCCCCCGGTTAAGCAAACGCCCCGCGCCGGGCAAGAAAGCCTCATGCAAACGCCGACACCGATCAAGACTGCCCGTCTGACCCTCATCCCCGCGACCGTCGCCCTTGCCCGCGCCGAGACCCTGGACCGGCCCACCTTCCCCGCCCTGCTCGGCGCTTCCGTCCCCGACGCCTGGCCGCCCGAGATGCTGGATGACGCTTTGGCCTTCTTCCTCCAGCAGATCGAGGCCGCCCCGGAGCAGGCCCACTGGATCACCTGGTACGGCCTGCTGGACGGGGAAGGCGGCGGGCCGCCGACTCTGGTGGCGAGTTTGGGGTTCTTCGGGCCGCCGCAGGGAGGGGGCGTCGAGCTAGGCTACTCCGTCTTGCCCGATTTTCAGCAGCAGGGATATGGGGTGGAGGCGGTCGGGGCGCTCACCGACTGGGCCTTGGCCCAGCCCGGCGTCGAGCGTATCACCGCGAACGTGGCCGCCGGCAACGTGGCCTCGGTGCGCCTGCTGCGACGCCTCGACTTCGCGGAGCGGGGAGCGTCCGACGAGCCGGGACACGTCCGGTTTGAGAAGGTGCGGGGCCGATAAGTCCGCGCATGACGATTTCCGGGCGCACGGGTGTATACTGGCCTGTGAATCACGAGCTGTTAGGAGCGAGTTCGGAAAAGACGACTCAGGACCGGCAGGAAGCATACACGCGGGCGGCATAGCCCCTGCCCATGAAAGAAAAAGAGCGCGGCCCTTTCGGGCCGCGCTCGTTCTTGTGCCAAACCGCGGCGCGTTAGATCGTCAGCCCACCGTCAACGACGATCGTCTGGCCGGTGATGTAGTCGCTGGCTGGGCTGCACAGAAAGGCGGTGACGCCGGCGATCTCTTCGGACAGCCCGAAGCGGCCGGCGGGGATCTGGCGCATGACGTCGCCCTTGCGCTCGGGGGGCAGCGCCTCAGTCATGGCCGTCTCGATGAAGCCGGGCGCGACGGCGTTCACCTGGATGTGGCGGCTGGCGACTTCCTTGGCCATCGTCCGCGTGAACCCGATTAGCCCGGCCTTGGCGGCGGCATAGTTGGCCTGGCCGGGGCTTGCGATCATCCCGATGACGCTGGTGATGTTGACGATCTTGCCGCGCTTCTGCTTGAGCATCGGCTTCAGGGCCGCCCGCGTCATCAGGAACGCGCCCTTGAGGTTGGTGTCCAGCACGGCGTCCCAGTCGGCCTCGGTCATGCGGAGCAGGAGAGCGTCGCGGGTCAAGCCGGCGTTGTTGACCACGATATCGAGAGATCCCCATTCGGCGAGGACCTGGCTGACCAGGGCGTCCACTTCGGTGCCCAACGTCACGTCCCCGCGCAGGGCCGAGGCCCGGCCGCCGTCCGCGACGATCTGCGAGACCACCTCGTTGGCCGAAGACTCGGATGTGCGGTAGACGACGGCCACGGCCGCGCCCTGCGCGGCCAGGGCCAGCGCGATGGCCCGCCCGATCCCCGTCCCGCCGCCCGTCACGAGGGCAATTTTTCCATCTAATGTCCCGGTCAGCGGCATCAAGTTACACCCAGGCCCGATAGACTTGCAGCGTCCAGACATGGCGCGAGCGCTTGGGCGTGAAGTCAATCAGGCCCTCGGTGCGGAGGCGCGTCATCACGTCCATGTTCTCTTTGAACTCGGCGCAGAAGGGGACCTCGACCTGCTCCATCAGTTCCACATTCTCGCCGAACGCCCGCCGGGCGGCTTCCAGGGTTCGGGGGACGTTCGAGATCGTGCCGGTCGGGAAGTACAGCACGCCGCCGGGCTTCAGATGTTCCCGGACCGAGTCCAGCATCCTGACGATCTGGTCCGCGCCGTCGTGCCCGCCGGTGGGGATCGAATCGGGATACCAGGGCGAGAGCCGTGAGACCTCGTCCACGACGCCGGAAACGTCGCTGACGATCACGTCATAGCGCTGCGCCCCGATCGGCTCGAACAGGTCACCGCTTGAGGCGACGACGCGGTCGGAAACGCCGTTGCGCCGGGCGTTCGCCTCGACCAAAGGCCGGGCCTCCTCCATCACGTCCACGGCGTGGACATGGGAGGCGCCCTTCAGAGCGGCGATGATCGCCAGCACGCCCGCCCCGCAGCCGAGGTCCAGCACGCGGGCGCCCTCGGGGATTCGGACCACCTGGGCCAGCAGCCGGCTGGTCAGGGTCGGCTGGAAGACGGTGTCGCTGATCTCCATCTCCACATCATAGCCGCCGTACTGGTACGAGCGGATGGTGGTCTGGGCCGCCCCGCCAGTGCCCTCCGGCGTGACGGCCTGAGCTTCTATTTTTTGCAGCGTGGTGTTCATAGTTTTCCTTCCCGGATTTCGCGCGAATCTTTGCGTGTCTGTGTCCTAAGACAGAGCCTCAAAAGTGGGACTTTGTTCCCACGACTCGTCGGAGACCGTTGGGCACGAGGGGATGCGCTCAAGGGAACTGCGGTCGAGGGGCTGGAATCGCGCGACGCCGCTGGAGGCCGCCGGGGACGATTCGGGTAGACTACCCCCATTTTACCACAAGAACGGACTTTGTCAAGAACCACACGGAAATATATTCACACACGGGGGAATGAGGGGGAGGGGCCTAGCCGGCCCAGCAGTGCGCGACGGCCCGCGCGATCAGGGCCTGCTGGGAAGCGACGCCCGCCCGCTTCTGGACGTGTGACAGCATCCTGCGCGCCTCGCCGGGCGACAGCCCCAGCCGCCGGGCGGCCTGCACCAGTGGCTCGCCCCACAAGAGGGCCAGCAGCAGGGTGCGCTCCGGCCCCGAAAGCGCAAGGGTGCGCGGCGGGCTACAAGACTGGTCGTAAGGCTGCGTACTGCGAGTGCTTGGCATGATCGTCTCCGGTCGGTATATCGTAAATCTGACCTTGAACGATGTACTCTACCATGACACCGTGAACACAGCGTTAAATTTTGGCTGCTTTTGTATCCTAAGCTACGAAAGCGAAAATAATTATTTTCCTGTGCTCCAAGGGCAGTGGTCAGGCGGACGCAGGAAAAAGCCTGCCCGCCACCGAATGGTGGCGCACGGCCCCGAGGCTGAACGAATCGCCTTGGAGGCACCCGTGCAGATCACGCGCATCAAGCCCGGCGGCTGGATCATCATTCTCCTGCTCCTCGTGGGCATCATCTTCGGCGTCCGCGCCTGCGGACACTTCGCCGCGGGCCGCCCTGCCGCCGAGGCCGGCAGCTCCAGCGGCGCCGACACCCCAGAGGCCGCGGCGGGCGGGGCTGCCGGCCTGACGCCGCAGCAGGCCGGCAGCGGGGACGTGCTGATCTCGACGACCGGCACCAAGCAAAAGTGGCTCCAGACCGAGATAGACAAGTTCAATGCCCAGTCCCAGGGCGGCAAGGTCTCTCTCAACATCACCGAGTCGCGCCAGGCCATGCAGGCCATCCTGAACGGCAAGCTCCAGCCCGCCCTGTGGAGTCCCTCAAGCCCTGTCTGGACTTCGCGCCTGACGGAAGTCTGGCCCCAGGCGCACGGCGGCGCGTCCACCGGCGACACTGGCGACTCCCAGTCCTACCGCGTGCTGTTCAAAAGCCCCCTCGTCTTCCTGACCACGAAACGCCGCGCCGCCTTCCTGAAGCCGATCCTGACCGGGCCGGGACCCTGGGCGGCCGTCACGCAGCTCGGCGCGGGCCAGCGCAAGTCGCCCGGCGGGGCCGCGTTCCGCTTCGCCTACGCCGACCCTCTCAATGCCAGCTCCGGCATGCTGACCATGTCCCTGATCGTCACCGAGTACACGCGCACCCATGGCGGCGCGGATGATCCCTCGGCAGCCGTGTCCGGCCCCAAGTTCGCCGCCTACCTGAGCCAGCTCGACCGCGCCTACGTCCACGACGCGGCCACGTCCGGGTCGAGCGCCTTGGAAAAAGCCTTCACTGCCGAGCCGGGCAGGCGCGACTTCATCACCGCCTACGAGAACGCCGCCCTGGCCGCCGTGGACCGCGACCCGAATCTGGCGATCATCTATCCCATCCCGACCGCGAATGCCGACCAGGGCATCCTGCTGCTGTCCGCACCCTGGGTCAGTGACGGCCAGAGAAAGACGGCCCGTGCATTCCTGGACTTCCTCAGCAAGCCCGAAGCGCGCGACGACGGCGTCCAGCAGTATTTCCGCCCCGCCCAGGGCGACCCGCGCCTCCTGGCCAGGCGGCTCGGCCCCGCCGCCCGCGCCCAGTTCCAGGTCTCGCCCGCCACCATTGACCTCCAGCCGTATGACGCCTTGAACGAGGCCGCCGCGCAGTGGCACACGCAGATGAAGTGACAAGCCCGATGCCCACGCCCAAACATATCGTCGCCGTCGCCGGCCTTGTTTCGGACCCGCGCGGGCGCGTCCTGATGATCCGCAGCCCGCGCCGCGACTGGGAGTTCCCCGGCGGCCAGGTGGAGGAGGGCGAAAGCCTGACCGACGCCCTGCGCCGCGAAGTCCTGGAAGAAACGGGCATCACGGTCTCGGTGGTCTACCGCGTCTACACATTCGGCGCGAACGAGGTCCACACCGAATATACGGTGTACGAGGAACGGCGCATCTAGAAGGGTGGGCGAGTGCCGCCCGTGAGGTAAAATGATTCTATGACCGAGTCCGCCTTATCCTCCCTGAACCAGATGGAGGACCGCTTCAGCCAAGCCGCCGAAGCGCACGCGCTGGACGGCGAGCTGACCTTCAAACCCATGTTCGGCGGCGTCTGCGCCTATGTCTCGGGCCGCGTGTTTGCGTCCCTGTCGGACATCGGTCTGGCCCTGAAGCTGCCGCCCGCCGCCCAGGCCGATCTGCTGGCCCTGGACGGCGCGAAGCGGCTCCAGTACGAGCCGGACGCGCCGCCGAGCAAGCAGTACGTCGTCGTCCCACCCGCCATGTAGGCTGACACAGACGCCCTTGCGGTGTGGCTCGGGCGCAGCGTCGAATACGTCCTGTCCCTACCCGCGCCCAAGTCGAGGGCGAGCAAGGCGAAGCACAAGGGCGGCGCAGCGGGGTAGAATGACGGGATAGGGGGGCACCATCGGAGAAGCCCTTGATGCCCTGACGGCGCAGCTCCCCGGCGATGAGGCCGACTTGCTGGTTGTCGTCCAGAGTCTGCGGCCGGGCCGCTTCTTCACCGCCGTCCGCTTGCGCCATCTCCGGGGCCTCCTGACGTTCTGGAGGCTGGTGGCCTGGAAGCAGGCGGGAGGCACGGCCCCCGTCCGGCTCTCGCAGGGAGAACGAGAGTTGGACGCCATGATTGAGGCTGAGGCACTCACCGCCGCGAACCGCGCTGCACTCGCCATCTGAACCGGGCAATGAACCCGCCGCGCCCCTTACTGCAACAACCATGCCCCTAGACCCGCTTTGGAAACGAGCCTTAAAAGCCGTCGTCGAGATCAAGGACCCGCCGCCGCCCCCGCCGCCGGAGCCGATCCCGCAGGCGTCCTATGACGAGCTGGACGGCGCCCTCAAGATCCAGGAGCGCCGTGAGGCACGCCAGCGCCTGACGCCGGCCCCGCCACCCATGCCATCCCGGCAAGAGGAGCCGCAAGGGGAACCCGTGGACGCCGACGGCCTGGTCTCCTTCGACGCGCTGTACGCGCAGGCGAACGTCCGCGTCGTCCCGTTCACCGCCGAGCAGGCCCTGGACATGCTACGCAACATGCCGCCGGGCGTCTCCGACGACTCGCGCCAGCAGATCATCAACGTCACCCTGTCCGCCCTGGGCCGGTCGGTCGGCGGTACGCCCGAGGCCATCGTCGCCGACGCCACCCGCAAGCAGGCCGCCTTGTCCGCCTTCCGGCAGTCGCGTGGGGAGGGCCTGGCCGACCTGACGACGGCCGCCGAAGCGCACGTCGCCGACTTGCAGCGCGAGATCGAAAAAAGTCAGGCCATCATCGCGCAGGCCAAACGCCAGTACGAGAACATCGCCAAGAGCTGCGAGGACGAGGCCGCCCGGCTCGACACCGTCGTGGACTTTTTCAGCTCGGCGCCTGCCATCCGAAAGCTGTAGGGGAGACAAGCGATGGACCTGGGCGTCTTGATCAACTTGTACGAGCAGACCGACGTCCCCGCCGCCTCCCGCGAGGCGACTGAAGCGGGCTTTGGGCGCGGGCAGGTGTCGTCGTTTGTTCACGGCATCACCGCCCAGGAGATCCGCCGGGTCGCCCGCTGTGCCCGCGACGCCGGCTTGGCCCACTTGAAGGACTTCGCGCCGGGCACGGACGGCCTCCCCCGCTTCCTACCCGAAGTGCCGATGGTCATCGAACAGATCTCGGGCGTCGCCGAGATGCGCGCCGCCCGCGAGTTCGTGCAGAAAACGCTCAAGGAGTGTGGACTCTGATGCCTACTGCCCTGACACCGCCGCGCCCCGTGCTCCCCCACCTGAGCAGCCGAAAGAAAAAGCCGCCGCGCCCGCGTCCCGACCATTGCCTCAACTGCGGGCAGCCAGCGGACGGAAGCTTCTGCGCCCACTGCGGCCAGGAGAACAAGGACCACACGGTCGCCCTGCGCCCGCTGCTCTCCGACCTACTGGCGGAACTCGCTTCCTGGGACTCCAAGCTGCTGCGGACGGTCGCCGCGTTGCTGTTCCGGCCCGGCTTTTTGACGAACGAGTATAACACGGGCCGCCGCATCGGCTATGTGTCGCCGCTCAAACTTTACCTGACCGCCAGCGTCTTGTTCTTCCTGGTGCTGGCCTGGAAAGCGCCGCTGAACAAGCAGAACCTTTCCATCCGGCCCGCCGGCGTCACTTTCTTCCCCGCCGGTGGCAAGACCCCTGCGCCCGTCTCGCGCACGGCGGCGGAGTACGACGCTCGCCAGAGGGCACTGCCGCCTACACGGCGGGACTCGCGGCTCTTAGGGACGATGATCCATCACCTTTTCAAAGCGCGGCAGAGTCCGCAGGGGTTCGTCTCGTCTCTTCTGGGCGACATCCCCAAGATGATGTTCTTCCTGCTGCCGCTCTTCGCCGTCTCGCTCGAACTGCTTTATCTGCGGCGGAAGCGGCTGTATGTGGAGCATCTGGTCTTCCTGCTGCACGTCCACGCCTTCGCCTTTCTGGCCCTGACCCCGCTGGTGCTGGTCCGTCCCACCTGGCTGGCCCTCGCCGCTTGCCTGGCCCTGCTCGTCTACGGCCTGACCGCCATGCGCGTGGTCTACAAGCAGAATTGGGGCAGGACGCTGGTTAAATCCGCACTTCTCTGCATCGGCTACGTTTTCCTGCTCACGCTCTGCATCATCGGCACGACGCTCGTGGCCCTGTGGCTGCTATAGGAACCCACCCCGTCGCTGTCGCTCCGACCCTCCCGAAACGGGTGGGTGAGGAGGTGGGTTCACCGCAGCCACGTCAGCAGCAGCGGCACCGTCAGAGCCGACAGCACTGTCGAGACGAACACCACGCCGACTGCGAAGTCCCCTTCCATGTCGTTCTGGCCGGCCAGTACGGAGGCCATCACCGAGGCGGGCATGGCGGCCTCTAAAACGCCGTCCATCCGTGCTTCCCCATGGAGGCCGAGCAGGCGGCACATCCCCCACATCGCCAAAGGGCTGACCAGCAGCTTGCACGCGCAGGCCAGCGAGAGCGCCCCGACCCGGCCCCCCGCCGCGCCCGGACGCAGGGCCACGCCCAGGGCCAGCAGCACCAGCGGGGTCGTCCCCTGACCCAGATACTCCAGGCACTTGCCCAGCACCGCGCCGACCGCCCGCACTGCGGGCACCGCGACGAGGCCGGGCGGGACGGGGACCAGCCGCAGGGCGATCCCCAGGACGGCGCTCCCAAACAGCGGCGACCGCAGGAACCGCAGGACCGCCTCGCGCCGCCCGCCCCCGCCCGTGCCGGTCGCCCCTCCCATCTGCGCCCCGAGCAGGGCCGCCGACAGGTACATCGGGATGTTCATGGCGAACTGGTCTATCAAGATCGTTTCAGGGAATTGGGCCGGCACCAACGCCAACGTCAGCGGGTAGCCGATGAAGCCCGTGTTGCCGTAGACCCCCACCAGGAGCAGCGCCCCCAGCACGCCTGGCGGCAGGCGCATCGCCCGCCCGACCGTGTAGATCACGGCGGCGGCGGCGGCCTCCGCCCCGAAGGCGGCCAGGACGGGCAGGGCCAGGGCGGAAGACAGGTGCGGGGCGTTGAGTAGTCCGTGCAGGACGAGGGCGGGCAGCGTCACCTGGACGACAAGCCCGTTCAGGATGGGGACGTGGGCGGGGTGGAGGACGCGCGCCCGTTTCAGCCCCCCGCCGAGCAAAATCAGCAGGAACGGTGGGGCGAGGGCGGCGAGGATGGCGGCGAAGAGGGGCAAAATTATGGGGTGTTCGGGCGGGCGACGAAGCCGGTCTTGACGCCGCGCTCGAAGCCGGCCTTCTCATAGAACCTTAGCGTTGACTCGTTTTTGCTCCCCGTCAGCAGCATCACCTTGTAGCAGCCACGCTCCTAGGCGATTTGGAGGGCGTGCTTCAGGACCGCCGTCCCGAGGCCGCGCCGCCGGTAGTCGGGGTGCGTCACGACGTTCTCGATCAGGCCGTAGGGC
>JANOOM010000775.1:0-2876 GCA_031421335.1 Armatimonadota bacterium | reverse complement strand
GAGGGCCTTCGCATCAAGAGATAGTTCGATGTAGCCGCAGGTCAGGCAGACCCTGGCGGTAGAAACTCGCACTTCCGGCCCCATAGACCAGAACCGAGCCTCGGCGTTGTCTGAAACGTACTGCAAGAGGCCCTGCATCTTGCCCTCGTCTTGTCGTCCGCCGCATTTGGGGCAGTTGAGTTGTGGCATCGCGTTCCCTCCTGTCGGAGCACCCGCGCCGGAGTTACTTTGCGAACACCACGCTCGCCACCGTCCGCGCCCCCTCATTTGCCAGCACGAACCGGCCCTGCAAGTCGCCGCGCACCAGCGACTCGACGATTTGGAGGCCGAGCGAGTCGGTCTTGCGGATGT
Source organism: Armatimonadota bacterium (assembly GCA_031421335.1). Taxonomy (GTDB): domain Bacteria; phylum Armatimonadota; class Armatimonadia; order Armatimonadales; family Capsulimonadaceae; genus JANXMY01. The sequence continues at coordinate 2,525 of JANOOM010000775.1, read as the reverse complement.
CGAAGCCTTCGGGCAGGGGCGCCCCGTCGTTCGTGACCACGAGGGTCAGCGTTTTCGGCTCCTCGGCCAGGGTGATGCGGATCTCGCCGTTGTCCATGCCCGGCCCGAAGCCGTGCTCGACGGCGTTCTGGACCAGCTCGTTCAGGATCAAGGCGACCGACGTCGCCTGGGCGGAGGGCAGCAGGATGTCCGGCCCCTCGATGTTCATGGCGATGTGCTTGCCGGGCGCGAGGATGCCCTGCGCGGTCGCTTGAAGAATCTGCTCGGCGACTTTCTTGACGCTGATGATGTCTAAATCTTCGCGTGCCAGAAGCTCATGCACGGAGGCGATGGCGAGGATGCGGTTCAGCGATTCGGTCAGCACCTGCTCCACGCTGCGCCCGCCCGCATAGTGCATCTGGAGGCGCAGCAGGGAAGCCACCTGCTGCAAATTGTTCTTGACCCGGTGGTGCATCTCCTGGATGATCGCCGACTTGACCATGAGTTTTGCGTGTTCGATGGCGATGGCAGCGTGAGCGCCCAGGGCACAGAGGACGGAGATCTCCTCGTCGGTGAACCGGTGCGGCTTCTCAGTATAGCAGTTCAAGACGCCGATCTTTTTGTTCTTGACCAGCAGCGGGATGGAGGCCATTGATGACAGGCCCTCGCGCCGGGCGAGGTCTGGGGTGGCGTACTCCGAGGAGTTTTTCAAGTCGTAGACGGTGACCGGCTGGCCGGAGGCCAGGGCACGGCCCGCGATGCTCTCGCCCAGCTTAACGTTGGCCTTCTTGGCGTACTCGCGGCTCTTGCTTTGGGTGGCCTTGATGACGAGTTCTTGTTTGTCCTCGTCGAGCAGCATCAGCGAGCAGATCTTGAACGAGAGCGCGTCGGCGGTAGCGGCGACGATGAGCTGCAAGATCTCTTCCAAATACAGGTCGCTCGTGATCGTCTTGCTGACTTCGGACAGGGTCGAAAGCTGGGAGGCCCGCTTTTCCAGCTTGCGGTATTGCCGCGAGTTCTCCACGGCGCCCGAAATCTGGGACGCGATGGACTGAAGCAGCCGCACTTGTGTTTGGGTGTACTGGTGCTCTTTTTCGGTGCGGACGTTGATGACGCCCAGGACCTCGCCCCGGTAGATCAGGGGGACGCTCAGAATGCTCTGGTACTTATCTTCCTGAAGTTCGGGGACGAACTTGAAGCGGGCATCGTGGTGGGCATCGTGCCCCAGCATCACCGGCTCCTTGTGCTGGGCGACCCATCCGGTCAGCCCCTCGCCGGGCTTGAGGCGCAGCTTGCCGATGACCTCGCCGGAGCCGTCGGTGACGGCCCGCAGGACCAGTGTGTCGTGGGCGTCGTTGAAGAGGTACACCTGCGACGAGTCCGTTCCGGTCACCTGCACGGCGACCCCGGCGACGGCCTTCAGCATTTCTTCCAGGTCGAACAGCGACCCCATCGCCTCACCGATTCGCCGCAGGGCCTCGCCTTCGGCGTTGCGCTCGTCGTGCGCGCGCTCCATGGCCTGGATGCGCCCCTGCGCCGCTTTCAGCTCCGCCGTGCGCGCTTCCAGGGCATGGTGCAAGCGCGAAGACCGTACCTCATGGGAGCGCAGATCTAAAGTGTGGCGCTTGAGGAAGAGTGCGCGCCGCCCGTATCCGATTCGCGGCGGAACGCCGCTCTGGTTCTTGTTGTGTTTCATGGGGTGTTGCTTTCACGATAAATCGGCCCAGGGCGCCGAAGACGGCGCGGCCCTCGACCCGGAAATAGTCGGCGTGGTCGGCCCGCGTGATCGTCAGCCTTGTCACCAGCCCGCCACTCGCCGCCGCCAGCGTGTCGGCCATCCAGAATGGGATGAGCCGGTCGGCGCGGCTGTGGACGAGTAGGACGGGACAGGTCACGCGCGGCATCTTGCTTTCGCTCGCGAACGGAGATCGCAGAAGCAGGTGCAGCAGAAACGCCGGGTAGATCGGGTACTGTCGGTGCGCCTCGTCGGCGAGGCTCGTGTAGGCCGCGAACACGGCCAGCCCGGCGACCGGTTTGCCTTCCGACAGTTCCCGTGACGCCAGATCAACCGCCACGCCCGACCCGAGCGAGTAGCCCGCGATGATGATGGCCTTCGGATTCGCGTCCGGCTGGGCGCGCGCACAGTCGTAGGCCGCCCGCGCGGTCATTTCGCAGTTCGCTTCCGACTCCTGGCCCCCGCTCTGGCCAAAGCCGACGTAGTCCGGCATCAGCACGTTCAAGTCAAGACGCCGGAACGAGTCGAACCAGGTCCGGCACCCGGCAAGCGAGCCACCCTTGCCATAGAAAAATAGCAGGGTTGGGCGGATGGCCGCGTCCGGGTCCGGTGTGCCGTCCGCCCGGAGCGCGCGCCCCGCATAGGCCGTCACTCGGTCCCCTGCCGCCGTCGTCAGAAAGACCCGGCGTGCGCCGGGGGGCAAGGGAAGTTTGTCCGCCGCGCCCCACTGGCGCGAATAAGGAGCGTTGAAGACGAGCTGCCGCTGGAACGCGGCCAGCCCGACAAGCGGCGCAAGATACACGGCGGCCCC
>JANOOM010000774.1:0-5618 GCA_031421335.1 Armatimonadota bacterium | reverse complement strand
GGCTCTTCCGGCCCGCAGACCCGGCCGGTTCGCCATGGAGTCGCACACCCGGCGCGCCGTGTTCGGTTCCTGTTGCTGGCTGTGCTCTTTGTCTTCAGCCTGTTCGGCGCGCAGCTGCTCCGTCTGCAGGCTCTGGATGCCTCGCCCGTGGCCAGCGCTGCCCTCAAGAGCCGCCTGTACGTCGGCGCCGTGCCTGCCCTGCGTGGCAGCATCACCGACGCGAACGGTGTGGTCCTGGCTACCAGCATCGAGCGTCGCAACGTCACGGCAGATCAAAGCGCCGTGCCGAAATACAAGAAGAAGGTCAACGGCACCTATCGGACTGTGGGTGTCGTGGGGGCGGCAACCGACCTGGCACCGATCCTGGGAGAGTCCGAGGCCGAGCTGACCGCGACACTGACCGGAACTCGTCGGTTCGTGTATGTCGCCAAGGGCATCACCCCGCTGAACTGGCGCAAGGTTCATGCACTGGGGATCCCAGGAATCTACAGCGAGCAGACGTCGGCGCGTTCTTACCCCAACTCCTCTGCGGCCTGTTGATTTATGTCGGCGTTTCCCCTGTGTACGCCGATGTCACCCTGCCCGTGCTGTTCTCCGACAACATGATTTTGCAGCGGGAAACACCCATCCCCGTCTGGGGCAAGGCCGACCCCGGCGAGAAGGTCACAGTCGCGCTGGACGGCGACCAGGCTACGGCCATCACCGCCGCCGATGGCCGGTGGCAGGCCGCCTTGAAGCCGCACGCCGCGGGCGGCCCGTACACACTCACCATGACCGGCAAAAACGCGCTGACGCGCCGCAATGTTCTTGTCGGGGATGTCTGGCTTTGCGGCGGTCAAAGCAACATGGAGTTCACCCTGAAGCGAGCATCGAACGCCGCCGAAGCCATCGCCGTCTCCGCCGACCCTGACCTGCGGCTCTTCAAAGTCCGCACGGCCAAGCCGTCAGCCCCCGCCGATGATGTGGCGGGAAGCTGGAATGCCGCCGGGCCGGACACGACGGGCGGCTTCAGCGCCATCGGCTACTTCTTCGGACACGCCATTCGCGCCGCCGAACACGTCCCCATCGGCCTGATTTCTTCCAATGTCGGAGGAACGCCCGCCCAGTCGTGGACAGGCGCCGAAGTGCTGAATGCCAGCTCTGACCTGAAACAACGCTATGTGGATTCCGTCGCCGTCGCCCAGACAGAACACGATGCGGCGATGACCACATATGATGCCGCACTGGCGAAGGCCACGACGGACGGCACGAAGCCGCCGCAGAAGCCGTATGGCTTCTGGCTTCCCAGCGTGCTGTACAACGGCATGATCGCGCCGCTCACCCCATTCCCGATTCGGGGCGTTCTCTGGTATCAGGGCGAATCAAACACCCATGCCCCGGTCGGATACCGGTCGCTGCTGCCGGCCATGATCTGCGACTGGCGTGTGCAGTGGCACGAGCCAAACCTGCCCTTTTTGATCGTTCAGCTCGCCCCCTTCGGCTCCCAATCGGGGAACGATACGGCCTGGGCGGAGACACGCGAAGCGCAGCAAATGGCGGTCCAAACTCTGCCCGATACGGCCCTGGCTGTCACGACGGATGTGGGCATGCGGCACGAAATCCACTATACCGACAAACAGCCGGTGGGCGAGCGCCTCGCGCTGCTGGCACGAAAGCTTGTGTACGGAGAAAAAGACCTGGTCGCGTCCGGGCCGGCGTTTCATTCCCTGCGAATTGACGGCAGCCGGGCGGTGCTGACGTTCGACAGCGCGGGCGACGGGCTGACCGTCCACGGCGGAGAGGCCTCCGGCGTCACTGTTCCTGCCGACGCTCTGGTGGGCTTCACCCTCGCGGGAGCCGACGGCAAGTTTGTTCCGGCAGAAGCGAAGATCGTGGGTTCAAACACGGTGGAAGTCAACTCGCCGCAGGTAACGCACCCGGCAGCGGTCCGCTACGGTTTTGTCAATTTCCCCGTCGTCAACCTGTGGAACAAGAACGGCCTGCCCGCCGTCCCGTTCCGCACCGACGCCCCCATGGCCGCTCATGCCGACACGCCTCTGACAATACTTGCCAAGCACAAGCCAGCGGATTCTCAATGGAAGAGTTATCCCGTCCGCACCATCGCGCAGCTCACACCGCTGCCCGCGGAACCGGCGCTGGACCAATACGGCGGCCGCATGGACAAATCAGGTCCCAAGACAGGATTTTTCCACACGCAACAGAGTGGGGGACGCTGGTGGCTCGTGGACCCGGACGGGCATCTGTACCTCAACACTGCCGCCGTCAATGTTTCTCTCGGCCCAACGCCCGACCCGCACTGGGCGCAGAACGCCACACGCCTGCTCCGTGAGAATGGGTTTAGCGGCGCGGGCGCCTGGTCGTCAACCAGAGAGTTGCGGGCGGTGGCCGCGCCGCTTGTCTACACGCTCATCGGTCATTCCGGCCTGGCGAATTCGACTTCCAACGGGTTTATGAGTTCTTTTGCCTCCTCGCATCATCTTTTGCATCCCGGAACCGGCCGCTCCGAGTATCCTTACGACTGCATTCCCGTCTTTCATCCTGACTTTGCCGCCTACTGTGACGACTACACGAAGCCGCTGGCAGTATTCAAGGACGACCCGTTTCTGCTCGGCTACTTTTCGGACAATGAGCTGCCGCTGCCGGTGCTGGATAAATACCTGGCGCTTGACCCGAAGGACCCGCAGACCAGGTCAAGTTATGCGGCAGCCAGGGCATGGCTCGATGCGCGAAAAGGCAAGGCCGCCGCTGCCACCGACATCACCGATGCCGACCGCGACGCCTGGACTGGGTACGTCTTTGACTGCTATTTCACCCTCACAACAAGCGCCCTGCGGAAGTATGACCCTAACCATCTGTGTCTCGGCTCACGCCTCAACAGTCGTTCCGCCGGGCTTGAATCGGTGTTCCGCGCCGCCGGGCGCTCGCTGGATGTGATTTCCATCAACTACTACGGCGTCTGGGACCCCTCGCTTCCCAGTGTCCGGCAGCGGACCGTGTGGGCCGGTAGGCCCCTGCTCGTCTCCGAATTTTACGCCAAAGGGGTGGACTCTGGCTTCGCCAACACCGGGGGCGCAGGCTGGCTGGTCGCCACGCAGCACGACCGGGGCCTGTTTTACCAGACCTTCACGCTCGGCCTGCTGGAAGCGAAGAACTGCGTCGGCTGGCAGTGGTTCAAGTACATGGACAACGACCCGAACAACCACAAGGCCGACCCTTCCAACCGGGACTCAAATAAGGGCATTGTCAAAATCGACAACACCCCGTATTTGCCGCTGATTGACGAGATGCGTCCCCTGAACCGAAATATCTACGCCCTTGCCGACAAGTTCGATCAAAAGCCATAAAAACTCATGGAAACCTTACTCCTACGCTGCCGCGCCGCGCGCTGCTCCTGGATTTTAAGCGCCCCATCCGGCTCATCATAAGAGTGTGTATCGGGAAGCCTTTATCGGGCGGGCGCGGGCCCGGCGGCCTTCGCCCGGACCCGGACGGCCTCGCGCAGACGGCCCCAGCGCGGGTCGAAGCCGTCCTGACGCATCTCGGCGTAGGCGCGCGGGAACGCCCACCCCTGCCGCGTGACCCGGTAGATGCCTAGCATACACCCTGTCCGGTCCGCCCCATGCTGGCAATGCACGAACACCGGCTCGCCTGGCGCCCGGTTCAGCGTCGCCAAGAGTGTCGCGACCTGCTTGGGCGTCGGCGGGTCTGACCCCATCGGCAGGTTGATCCAGCGGAATCCCAGTGACTGGGCGTAGACGCCCTCTTTGCGGACGGTCTTGGGCGCGATCCGCAGGTCAATGACAGTCTTCACCCCCATCGCTTTTAGGTGTCGCAGGCCCGCCTCGCTCGGGGCGGCCCCGCGCCAGATGCCCGGCCCGACGGCGTGGAAGTTCGGCAGGTCCTCCGCCGCGGCGGGAAGGCTTGTCAGGGCCAGCAGAGCCAGAAGGCTACAAGTATGGGTTAGTTTCATTCTGCAAGTAGTTCCCCACATAATCGCTGACCGCCTCCTCCAATGACGTGAAGGGGACGTCGCAGCCCGCCGCGCGCAGGCGCGTCAGGTCCGCCTCGGTGTGATACTGGTAAGAGGCCCGGATCTTCTCCGGCGTCGGGATGTAGGAAATCTCGGGCGCCCGGCCCAGCGCCTTGAAGATGGCGGCGGCCAGGTCATTGAACGTCCGCGCTCGGCCCGTGCCGACGTTATAGATGCCGTTGACTCCGGGGTGGTCCAGGAACCACAGGACGACCGCGCAGACGTCCTTGACGTACACGAAGTCGCGCTCCTGCTCGCCGTCCGCGTAGCTCTCTTTGTGCGACTGGAACAGGCTGATGCGCCCCGTTTCCCGAATTTGGTTAGTGGAGTGGAAGGGGACCGAAGCGCCGAACCCCTTGTGGTACTCGTTCGGCCCGAACACGTTGAAGAAGCGCAGGCCGGCGATCTTGTCCGTCCAGCCCTCCCGGATCGCCTCCATGTCGGAGAGCCATTTGGAGAAAGCGTAAGCGTTCATCGGCAGGAAGCGCGGCGTTTGGGCGTCGTCGTCAGAAAAGCCCAGCATGCCGTCCCCGTAGACGCTCGCGCTGGAAGCGTAGACCAGCCGGGCGTCATTGGCGAGCGCCCATTCCGCCAGCAGCCGCGTGTAGCGGACGTTGCGGGCGTACAGCTCGTCCACGTCTCGGAATGAAGTGTCCGAGATGGCCCCCATGTGCAGGATGCCCTCGATCTTCCCCGCGTGGGTTCCCGCCGCCAGATCACGCGCGAACGTCTCCGGCGCGACGACGTCCAGGAACCGCCGCCCGCGCAGGTTCTTCCACTTAGGGCCATCCTTGAAGTCGTCCACGATGAGGACGTCTTCCTGGCCCCTCGCGTTCAAGGCCGCCACCAGGGCGCTGCCGATAAAGCCCGTCCCACCTGTCACTACCAGCATGCGTGTAGTCCTCCGTCCGCCATTATACCTGATGACGCTTCCCCCTTTGGCCTGCGCCGCCGCGTTCTTGCGCCGCTGGACTTCCAGTGCCAGCGGTCCGTAGCGCGGCGCCCGCCGGGCGGGTCCGGGGCGGGACCGCAGCGCGCGCCGCGCCCACAGCCAGACCACGACCCCGCCGCCAATCAGCCCGAAGTGCCAGCCGTTCATAAATCCTCATCTAGTGATTGAAACAACTATTGACATATAGCCAATGCTGTGTTATACTTAGTAGCAGACAGACTTTCCTGTCACTCTCACTTGGAGGTGCCCCATGTACCGACTCTGCCTTCGCAAGTTGCAGCGCGGCTTTACGCTGATCGAGCTGCTCGTCGTCATCGCCATTATCGCGATACTCGCCGCCATCCTATTCCCTCTTTTCCAAAAAGTCCGGGAAAACGCCCGCCGCGCTTCCTGCGCTTCTAACGAGAAGCAGTTGGGACTAGCCTTCACCCAGTATACGCAGGACGCGGACGAGAAGTACCCGCTACTCAGCTACCAGAACGGCATCAACACGAATGGGACTTCCGTATTCCCCGCTAAGGGAGGGACTACGAGGTTAGATCAGTTCGGCTGGGCCGAGGCCATCTATCCGTTCGTGAAGGCTACCGGCGCTTACCGATGTCCGGACATCACGCCGGCAGGGGACCCCGGAGATGC
>JANOOM010000773.1:0-3016 GCA_031421335.1 Armatimonadota bacterium | reverse complement strand
AGCAGGGAGATAACCATGTCACTCACAGCCTCACGGCCGGCCCCCGAGATCAGGGGATCGCAGGAAGCGATTAAAGAACTCTATCAGGTGCCGGAGAACGGCAAAGCAGAAATCGTCCAGGGAAGGGTAGTACAGATGAGTCCAACAGGAGCTAGGCCTGGCCTTGTGGCCTTCAAGATCGCATCCAGTCTGTCGCAGTATGAGGAGCGCCGCAGTCAAACTGAGGATAATGTCGGCTACACATTCAGTGACAACGTCGGCTTTCTGGTGGACCTGCCGGGGCGAAGTTCTTTCAGCCCTGACGCTGCCTGGTACACGGGACAGGTTGGCGAAGACGAAATGGATTATCTGCCCAGCGCTCCCGCCTTCGCCGTCGAAGTCCGCAGCAAAGGTGACTACGGCCCGAAAGCAGAGCAGGCGATCAGCGAGAAGATCCAGGACTATTTCGCCGCCGGAACGATGGTCGTTTGGGACGTAGACACGCGCGGCGCGGACGTGGTGCGGGTACACCGCGCCGCATCCCCGGACGCGCCGACCATCTACCGGCGCGGCGATGTCGCCGAAGCCGAGCCGGCGGTTCCGGGCTGGACGATGCCCGTGGACGATCTGTTCGGGCGGCCCTTGCGGGCGCGGTAGGCGCATCCTGGGTATCATTCCTATTCTATGCAAACACCCTGGACACCCGTCCCAATCCTCATGTACCATGCCGTCGAGGACACGCTAAGGCCCCCGAAGTACAAGCATTTTTATGTCCTCGCCGACGAGTTTGCCGGGCAGATGCGGATGCTGAAGCGGGTCGGCTACCAGCCGATCAGCTTTGAGGCCCTGGCCGCCGCCCGCGCGGGGGCGGGGACGCTGCCGCGCCGGCCCGTCCTGCTGACATTCGATGACGGCTACGCGAACCTCAAAACGAACGTTCACCCCCTCCTGAAAGAGCTAGACTTTCCGTACACGGTCTTCCTGGTGTCGGAGTGCGTCGGGAAGACAAACGACTGGGTCATCCCCGACGGGTATGAGGCGACGCCGCTGCTGACTTGGGCGGAGATCGCCACCATGCAAGGAGGCGGCGGCGTGTCCTTCGAGGCACATACAGCAACGCACCCAAAGCTGGCCGAGATTGGCGCCGCCGACGCGCGGCGCGAACTGGCGGACAGCAAGGACGCGCTGGAACAGAAACTGGGGACACAAATCAAGACCCTCTGCTACCCCTATGGCAGCGTCAGTGAGGCCGTGCAGGACATGGCGGGGGAGATCGGGTACACCCAGGCGGTGACCACCGAGTTCGGGCGCGTCCGGCCGGGCGACGGGCCTCTGCGCTTGCCCCGGATCAGCGTCTACCATGTGCCGCCCGTGTCGCTGACTTACGGCATCGGGCCACTCAACTTCCGCTGGCGGCTCCAGTCCCGAAAGGACGCGCGTCCATGAAGACCTCCTCCAAACTCCTGCTCGGCCTCGCCTTCGCGCTGGGGCTGATCGCATTGGGCGTGGTCCTCTTGCGCGCGCCGGTCGTCCCGGACCAGGTCCAGATCACGAACCAGCTTGAGGCCGCCCGCGCGGCGGGGGAGGCGCACGATGTCGGCGGCATCATGCGGATCGTATCGGAAAAATACCAGGACCCGAATGTCCCCGGCCCCACCCAGCTCCGGTTCCTGCTGAACAAGGTGCAGGGGAACAAGCCGGTGCAGGTCACGCTGTCCATCCCGATCATCAGCGTGTCGGGGGACACGGCGACCTCGACCAGCCATCTGCGCGTCACGGCGGAGGGAGACCAGGTCGTTTACGAGCATGACGTGACGCTCCAGTGGGCGCGCGAGGACGGGAAGCGGCTGGGCGTGATCCCGACAAAGGTCTGGCGGATCGTACACGCTGATTATGGACCTCTTTTTGGGGGACTGGATTAACCCGCTGCGGCTTCCACCACCGCCCCCGTCGCCGCCCACTCCGCCCCGCGCAGCAGCGTCATCTGGAAACCTGGGGTCTCAAACGTGATCATCGTGGAGCCTTTGTCCTGGACCGGGTCGCCGGGCCAGACGTGGCCCAGGATCTGGTGAAAGATGCGGCCCCGGCCGTAGGTCAACACGAGCATCATCGGCTCACGCTGACCGGTGCCGCCGGTCTCGGGGGCGGAATAGGCCGTCGCCAGTGTGTGATAGGGGACGCCGGGGGCGGGCACTGGGGCCAACCGGTGGTACAGCTCGTCCCAGATCTTGAAATCCTGGACGCCGCGCGTGATCGGGTGCTCCTTGTCCGTGATCGTGACCTCGAACTCATGGAACTGGCCATGCCCGGTCCCCGCGCGCCAGGCCAGCGCGACCATGCTCTCGTACTCCGTCCAGCCCTCGAAGGCGTTGTTGGCGGCGTGCAGAAAGACGACACCAGCGCCCGCCCGCACGGCGGCGGCGAAGTTCACTTTCGCGCGGTCGCCCCACCCCACACCGTTGTAGTCCACGAAGAAGAGGTCATACTTGTCAAGGAGCGCCGCGTCGGCCAGCGCCTCGTCCGGCGTCTCGGTCAGGTCCACGGCGAACCGGCCGGTTTGCGCCAGCAGGTCGCGGCAGAAGGGCGCCGACCGCCGCCAGTCGTGGTTGCTGTCGCCGGTCAAAAGCAGTGTTTGGATCATTGGTCTCTCCCCATATCGTCAGCGGACGACGGGACATTATAGCACGGTGGGGGTGCATTGATCAGTCCCCATGCCAAGGAACCTTTGGCGCGGTAGCGGCGTTTAAAAGTCGGATTTGAAGAGACAGGAAAGGCGACTTCCATGCCCCTCAGCAGCCGCGCAGTCATGCTGGCATTGGCCGGAAACGATACGATCAAGCGAGCCCTCGTCCAAAACGGGATGTCCAAAGGCATCGTCCAGCGCTTCGTCGCGGGTGAGACTTTGGAAGACGCGATCACCACGGCACGTCGCCTCCAGGAAAAGAAGATCGAGGTGGCCCTCGACCTGTTGGGCGAGAACGTCGCCACGGAGCAGGAGGCTCGCGCGGCGACAGACGCCTACATCCGAGTGCTTGAT
>JANOOM010000772.1:0-6718 GCA_031421335.1 Armatimonadota bacterium | reverse complement strand
CCTCGCGCTCGCGCGGCAGGGCGAGCATCGTCCCGCCGCCGCCCGCCCCAGCCACCTTCGCCCCGGACGCCCCACTTACAAGCGCAGCGGCGATCAGGGCCTCGATCGCGTCCCCGCTGCCGCCCAGGTCGCGCACGATGGCGTGGTTGCGGTTCATCAGGGTCGCCAGCGTGTCCCAGTCGGCCGACAGAAATGCGCGCTTGCCGCGCCGAGCCAGCTTGGCGACCTCCAGATAGCCGTCCACGACGGCCGGCTCGCCGCGCAGCCAGCGGTCGCGCGGGGAAGTATGTACAGACCCGGAGTGGTGACGGACGCCCGTATGCCCCAGCACGAACGGCAAGTCTTCCGCATAGGCGGCCAGCGGCTCGATTGTCGCAAGCGGCGTGTCGGCGTCGGTCGTGTGGGCGCTGTTCTTGTCCCGGAAGTCCATGAAGTTCAGACCGCCGAAGACCGTCATATAGTGGTCCTGGAAACCGCACACGATGCCCAGAACGTCGTACTCGATCTGCCGCACCAGTTCCGCCGTCTGGTAGGAGTTCAGCCGCAGCCCCAGATGTGCCAGCAGGCACCCGACGATGCAGGCCAAAATGGCCGTCGAGCCGGCCAGCCCCGCCTGCATCGGGATGTCCGTCTCAGCGGCAAGGTGGAACGGCGAGGCACTCGTGGGGTCCACTTCCAGCGCGACCAGGGCGGCTCGGACAACGTTCAGATAGTCGCCGGGGCGCGGCGCGAGGTCGCCCAACGAGCGCAGCGTCTGATGCTGACCCGAGACACTGATCTGGAACTCGGCCGCGTCCCGGCTCAAAGTGCAGCGCGCCCGCTCGCGCGTGGAGCAGGACAGGACGCTGCCGCCATACATGTCCGTCGGGTTGCCGACCAGCCCGCAGCGGCCGGGGGCGGAAGCGTGGATCATGCGCGGTTCTCCAGGAGATAGTCAACCATGTGGGCCAGGTCGGGGAAGATGAGGTCCGGGACCGGGTGGAAGTCGCCTTCGGCGTAAGACTTCGTGCCGCCCGAGAGCAGCAAGATCGTCTTCCCCACCCCGGCGGCGTGCCCGGCTTGTATGTCCGTGGGCGCGTCGCCCGCGAAGACCGTGTGCGCCAGGGTCAGGCCGAAGTCCTGCGCCGCTTCCAGCAGCATCCCCGGACCGGGCTTGCGGCGCGGCGAGTTGTCGCGCGCCAGTTCCGTGCTGTAGTAGCAGCGGTCCAGATGGGCGCCCGCCTCATGCCTCAGCGCCTCGCCCATGCGCTTCTCGATGGCGAGTAGGTCTTCCATTGTCATCAGCCCCTTGCCGACTCCCTGCTGGTTTGAGATGACGATGACCGGCAGGCCCGCCTCATTCAGCCGCCGCACGGCCTGGGCAACGCCGGGCAGGACGACCAGCTTGTCGGCGGAGTACAGGTAGTCGCCGGGGATGTGCGGGTTCAAGACACCGTCCCGGTCGAGAAAAACGGCGGACGGTGTCAGTCGCAGTCCCATGAGATCAGGTACTCCCCACATTCCAAACACTGGAACAGGTAGACGCCGACGGAGTGGCCGACGGAGTTATCTTCGGGCGCGTCGGGCCGGATCGTGTCCCAAACGTCTGACCGCCCCGGCTCATCCAGGTGAGACTCGAAAAAGGCACGCCCGTTTCCATCGGGAGCCAGGCGGTTCATGTCGAGTTGGCCCGCCTCCTTGATAAAGCAGCAAAAGTCGCCGCAGTGGGCGGGCCAGAGGAGGGGCTGCCAGGCCATGACTGCTGGGGTGCGCTGCTCCAGTTCCACGGTACGTTCGCGCGTGAAGGTCGCCGCTTCCAGTGCTGTCAGATCAGGACGCGCCCGCAGGAGGTCAAGGTCACATCCCTCATTCGTCGTCAGGCCATTCTCAGTCAGCTTGCCGTTCAGGAGGCAGACCTCGCACGCGAAGTCGCAGTCTGCCTCCCCAAAGAATGCGCCCCCATAACCTGCCCACTCCAAGCCGCAGAAGGGGCACTCCTCTCCAGCCTCGCTGTAGCTGGAGAAGTGGTGCGGATCGCGGAAGTATCGGAAGGGCGATGGGGGCGTAATCATGTCGTTTAGCCCGCCGAGTCGCCCAGCAGCGCGGCCCCGAGGTCAGCACCGTCCCAGTCCAGGGGGACGTTCTTCTCGATCCGCCGCACCGCCTCTTCCAGCATCTCGCCGTTCTTGTCGCCGCTCACCGTCAAGGACATGCGGACGTAGCCGTCCCCGTGCGGGCCGTAGCCCAGGCCGGGAATGGCGAGAACGTCAGCCTTTTCTAAGAGGGCGCGGGAGAACGTCGCCGACGTGTAGCCGGGCGGGACGGGTGCCCAGACATAAAACGCCGCTTGCGGCTTTTCCAGTTTCCAGCCGAGTCGGTTCAGGCCGTCAATCAGGACGTCCCGGCGGCGCTTCATCAGTGCCAGGGCAGGGTCGTTGGAGGCGTGATTCAAGGCCCAGCCCGCCGCCAAGGCGATGGCCGAGAACTGCTTGGAGTCCACGTTGCCCTTGATCGTGTTCAGGGCGCGCAGTGCGTCCGGGTTGCCGACAGCGAAACCGATACGCCAGCCCGTCATGTTGAAGGTCTTGGACAGCGAATGCGTCTCGATGGCGACCTCTTTGGCCCCCTCGATTTCAAGGATGCTCGGCGCCCGGTAGCCGTCGTACCCGACCTCGGCGTAGGCACAATCGTGTACGATCAGGATGCCGGTCTCGCGGGCGAAGTTCACGGCCTCTTGGAAGAACTCGCGCGTCGCCACCGCACCGGTCGGGTTGTTCGGGTAGTTCAGGTACATCAGCTTGGCCCGCTTCACCACATCGCCGGGGATCAGCGACAAGTCGGGCATGAACCCGTTCTCGGCCAGCAAAGGCATCTCGTAGGGCGTCCCACCGGCGAGCAAGGTGTTCACCTTGACGACTGTATAAGCCGGATCGGGGACAAGGGCGATGTCGCCGGGATCAATGAAGGCCCAGGCGGCGTGAGCCAGTCCTTCTTTGCTGCCGATCAGCTCGATGATCTCGCTCGCCGGGTCAAGTTCCACCCCGAAGCGGTTCTGGAACCAGGTCGCTACGTCCTGCAGGAAGTCGGCCGGGCCGGCGTTCGACTCGTCGTAGCGGTGCGTCGCCGGGTCGTGCGCGTAGGCGCTGAGTTTGTCAATGATCTCCGGGGGCGTCGGCTGGTCCGGGTCCCCGATGCCGAGGTCAATCAGGTCACGCCCGTCGGCGAGGGCCTGGGCTTTCAATTTGGCGATCTCGCCGAAAAGGTAGGGCGGGATCAGCGAGAGTCGTTTGGCGCGCTGCAAGTGTTGGTTGCTCCTCAAAAAGTTGGTTCGGACCATAGGTTCGACGCGGGCACGGTTTTCCCCTGCTTGACACGCGCCTGCGGGAAGTTTATACTGCTGCTATGTCTTCTACCCCACACATCCGCCTAGTCACGCGCGGCGACGACGCCGGCTCGTGCGAGAGCGCAAATGTCGCCATCCGGCAGGCGGCCCGCCACGGCGTCCTCCGCAACGTCTCCATCATGGCCCCTGGCCCGGCCTTCGACGCCGCCGTGCCGCTGCTGAAGAGCCTCCCCAAGACCATCTGCCTGGGCCTGCACGTCACCTTGAACGCCGAATGGGAGGCAGTCAAATGGGGGTCTCTGCTTCCGCGTGACCAGGTGCCGACGCTCGTTGACTGCCAAGGCCATTTCTGGCCGACGCCCGCCGAGACACAGGCGCACGGGGCGCGGGTGGAGGAGATGCTCGCGGAAATCGAGGCACAGCTCGCTCATATCCGGCGGGCCGGGCTGACTATGGGCTACATTGACGAGCACATGGGTGTGTCTTGGCCGTGGCCCGAGCTGCGGGCGGGCATCGCTGAGATCGCGCGACGGGAAGAACTGGTTGACGCCCACGGCCTGCCCGGCCTGCCCGACGCGGGCGGGTCCGGGGGCATAGACTCGCTCCTGAAGTCGCTCGAAGTCGCCCCGCCCGGCGCCTACGTCCACGTCACCCACCCTGGCTGGGACGCCGACGACATGCGCCGCTTCGACGGTACCGGCCAGGTGGCAAAGTGGCGTGACGCCGACCGCCGCCTGCTGACCGACCCCGACCTGCCTTCCGCCCTTGCCGCCCGGAACGTCGAGGTCATCCGCTACACAGATTTGCGATTGGCCCAGTAAAGCAGCAGGGCGGGCGCGGTGAACAAGAGGAAGGCAATCGCCCACAGACCCCAGCGGGCCGAGCGCCGCCGGGCATCCCGCACGGCCACGCCCAGGGCGACGGCGTAGAGCAGCAGATAATCCAGCGCCACCAATTGAAACGCCGCGTCATGGCGCAAATGCTCCAAGGCGGCAAGGTGCCACGGCCAAAAGCCCTCCCGCAGCAGTGGCGGAAGGGCCAAAGCCCATTCCGCCACCAGCCACAGCAGGGCCAGCACAGACAGCGCGGGGCGCATTTCTACTTCCGTGCCACCACGCCGTCGCTCGGGTGGTCCCGGACGGCCAGGTGCTCGCGGTCCAGCGTGTAGTGCAGGAAGGCGATGCACATCTCGTCAGTGGTCTGCTCGCCCCAGGTCACGTCCTTGGGCGGCGTATTCGGGTTCCGCCCATTGCGCTTAGAATTGTCATAAACCGCCGTCATCACGACGCGCGTGCCGGCCGGCAGGGCCAGCGGCTTCTTGTAGAAGTAGGTGGACTGCCAGTTGAAGTCCCAGTCCGAGACCGACACTAATGGAACCTTCGTGCCGTCAGGCTTGATGGCCGTTAGCTTCATCACGCGCCCCAGTAGGTGCATGTGGGGCGTCACGGCGATCAGATGGTAGTTGACGGGCGACGGCGCCGAGGTCGTGCTGACCGTGTAGTGCGAGTCGTTCGCGGGGATTTGCAGCCCGTGGATGACCGGGATGACGTGCAGCGTCTTCTCGACCGGCCCCTTGGAGAAGTATAGGCCAACGCGCGACAGGTCCGTCTCGGGCTTGCCGTCCTTGTGGTAATGCACTTGCAGGACGATTCGCGCGCCCTTCGGCACCTGGGTCGCCACACCCGCCGGCAGATAATGGGCGGTGATGCCCGGCGCCCAGCCGCCCAAGGCCCCTGTGGGCGTAAACCCGACGCCGCCGAAGCTCGTGTACCCCGGCTCCTTCTCGTGCCCGTCCATGTTGGCCGACTTGCCGTCACCGTCTATAAAGGCGATGACGTGATGCACCACGGCCCGGTTGCCCGGCTGCACGTCCACGGCGGAAACGTAGCGGTCCTGCGTGAAGTCGGTCGGAATAACGTAGCAGCGGTACACATCCCCGCCGTCCGCCTCCACATGGTAGAGGCGCGACGGCTGGATCACCATATCCGGCTTGCCCAAAGCCCAGTCGTCGTTGAAGTGAGCGGGGGCGGGAAGGTCTTTCGGGTCGCCTTCGGGGGCGCCCGCGTCGGACCACTTTGCCAACGTCGCGATCTCATGCGCCGACAAGCGCCGCGCGTCCTGGAAGTCGCCCGCCCCGGCGTCGGCCTTCCACGGCGGCATCTGGCGGCTCGCCGTGTAGCGCTTGATGTCGCCGCGCCACGCCGCCGCCTGGGCGTAAGAGGTCAGCGCCATCGGCCCGATCTGGCCGGTCCGGTGGCAGGTCTGGCACTGCCGCTGCAAGATGGGGGCCACGTCGCGGGCGTAAGTGACCTGGGACGACGCGACCTGTGCCACCTGTGCGGCGGGCCGCCGGATGATGCACCCGAAGGCGACCGTCTTGGCCCGCGCGATGGGCTGCCCCGCCAGCACCGCGCCCAGCGCCTCCTGCAAATCTTTATGATGGACGGCCGAAGCGTCCGCGCTGTCATCCACGCGCCCCGAGTAGACCACCGCGCCGGACGGGTCCACGACGAACGCCTGCGGCGTCATCGTCGCGCCGAACCGGGCCGCCAGGGAGGCGTCGGCGTCGCGCACGACCGGGAATATCAGGGCGCGGCCCTTGGCGAACGCCGCGACTTCGGCCTGCCCCTCTTGCATGTTGGAAAAGACGCCGACCATCTGCACGCCGCGCGCCCCGAACTGCGACGCCAGCGCGTTGAGGCGCGGCGCGTAGACCTTGGACACGGGGCACTGCGTTGACAGGAACACGAAGACGGTTGCCTTGTGGGCCGCGATACTCTGCCAATCGTAGACGTGCCCGCCCAGGTCGGTGACGGGCGCGAAGGCCGTCAAGGCTCTGACGGCGGCGGGCTTGGGCGCCCCACCGGTCAGTAGCAGGGTCGCCCCCGCCAGCAATGTCATGGGCGCAAGTGCCACCGCCAGGCGGGTCGTCTTGTCGTGAAATGGTGTCTTCATAATCATATATGGTTTCCAGGGCCTGTGGCCGGCGCTATGCTCGGCTCGGAGTCTGAGGGCTGGTGAGACTGATGGTACAATCTCTTCAGCTCGATCCATTCCCATGTCGCGAGACAACAAGATGCCGTAGTGAGCACTATGTAGAACCATGCGTCACCCCGCGCCTTGCACAAGGCTAGTTGCGTTGACGATAGCCAGGGCGGTCCAAAGAACGGCCATGAGCAAGGTTTTTCTTACCGCTACCTTCACCTCCCGGCCCTCACCTCCGCCACCCCTTCGCCGTTTCGCCCGGCAACCATATTACGCCCAGAGGTTGGACACCGTCTCACGAACATCATAGCCCATCGAGGCGTTCCCCGTCAAGCCATCCACTGATTGGTAGGGGCAACCCCTGTGGTTACCATTCCCCCTTCCCGCCCTGCGTGTGCGATACGCCCCGCC